>NVSZ01000025.1 GCA_002732845.1 Rhodospirillaceae bacterium | reverse complement strand
GTGTACACCGGTTCGATTCCGGTCCGCGCCTCCATCCTCGCTCGGTAGCGCGAGCGTATTGCGAAAAGACACCTGATCCGGTGTAGCTCAGTTGGTAGAGCAGACGACTGTTAATCGTCTTGTCGCAAGTTCGAGTCTTGCCACCGGAGCCAAATAAAAAGGCCAGCTCAGAAATGAGCTGGCCTTTTTTGTTGAGTAATTAAAGATTTTAGAGCGTTTTAAGCCCGTTCAATCCTATAGCCCGCACGCGGAAAGTGTACGCAGACTTGCCCGACCCGCTCGTCTTCGCGCAAAATTGCGATGCGCTGGGGGCTAAGGTTATGAAGCGTTCCGGAAACCTTTGGACCACCTTTTGCGGGAGCGATGGTGATTTTGTCGCCAATTTTCAAGCCTTCAGAATCTTCGGAAATGAGATTTTCGGATGTTTCGGGTGTTGTCGGCGTTGCCTTCTTTGCTATATCTAAGGCTTCAATATCGCTTAAATCTTTAAAATGGCCGTGACCGATCTTTTTGAGACTCTGTTCCCAACGCTCTAGATGCTCAAACTGGTGGAAAAAGGCCTCTGCTTCGGCCATGCGATCTCGCAAAAACCAAACCAGATAATACGCGCGTGCATCTGAAAATCCCGGCACAGCGCCAAACAAATACGCCTGCGACGCCAAACCATCGTTGATGAGCGACAATTGCCCCCTCACCTTCTCTAGACAGCCGTCATAGTTACTTTTAAGGGTGCTTAGGGAAAAATCAGCGCCAAAATACAAAGGCCCGCGGTCGGCCATAAATTCAGGCGGAATGGTGGCGCTCATTTCCACCAAAGCCACATTGACCACGTCTAAAAAGAGCTCACCTTCGGTCCAGTGTTCAAGACCCAAAACTTCACCCTCAACAGGCTCTAAAGACAATCTGGGCTTAGGAAAACGCTGTTCAAGTTCATCGAGAATACACGCACTGTCGCAATAAATATCGGCCCCAATTTGCATCACCGGGGTCAAACGATAGCCCCCGGTCAGGGGCATTAAATTGGGTTTGGGGGGCAGTCTGGGAATGATTACAGAACGCCAATCNMAASCCTTTNARCCCCAAAGCMRTACGAACCTTYTCYGCMACCGGAGATTGYGGRTAATGRTGAAGGATRACTKGCGTGTTGCTCATGAATTTNACCTCANNWWAARAASCYTTAAAGAACGTACCACATCARSGCCGGCARGGTCGCGAACGARSCCAGCGTRGACARYACCACCGCCCCGGCMACGGCCTCRGGYTCSGTWTTRTAKCGTTCGGCAAACAGRWAATTAAAGACCGCCACAGGCATGGTTAACTGCAAGATCAACACGCCTTTGACCACGCCTTCAAAGCCCATAAGTTCAACCAAAATCACCGCACTGGCAAAGCCCATCACAAGCCGCAAGGTGGCAATGATGGTGCTGATTTTAAATTGAGCAATTTCCAAGCGTTTCAAAGAAATCCCCAAGGTAATCAACATCAAAGGAATCGTCAGACCGCTTAAGAGGTCAATGGTATTGCCCGCCCAAAGCGGCACGGCGGTGTCGGTCGACTTAAACACCAAGGCCAAGGCCATCGCGTAAATGGTTGGCACCTTGAGCAAGGCCTGCACCGAAGTCGTGCCCGCTGATACCGCAATGCCCACCGTAAACTGCAAGATAATACACACCGTAAAACTTGCTACCGCCAAGGCCATGCCTTCGGGTCCAAACGCGAACAAAGCCAGTGGAAGGCCCATGTTGCCTGTGTTGGGAAAGACCATGGCTGGTAAAAAAGCACTTGGCGATTTCCCCCACCATTTTAAAAGAATAGTCCCCACAACACCCGTGACCACCATGGCAATCAACGTCGCCCATGCGATTTGTCCCAGAACGTCTAACGAAACTTCGACATTGACCAGTGTTGTGAACACCAAACAAGGCACGCCCACCGTTGACACCAAATGGGTCACCATTTCGGTGTTATAAGGCCGCCCCAWATACGCCCAWGTGTARCCAATGATGGCRCAAATGAYGACCGGRGAAATAATCGAAAAAAGCTGTTCAAACATRATTWATTACATCACCACGCCGACTTGCCACGGACAAAATTCCAATCCGCCAATGCCATGGCGTTCGCTGTGCGACTTAGAACCGGATGCGGTGTCCAAGATCACCTGAAATATCTGCAAGCCAAGTTCTTCGGTCGTAAGGTTCCCATCCACCACGCCACCGCAATTGATATCCATATCGTCAGACATGCGTTCAAACATCGGTGTGTTGGTGGCCAGTTTAATGCTGGGTACGGGTTTACCGCCATAAACGGAGCCCCGTCCGGTGGTAAAGCACGTCACGTTGGCCCCACCCGAAACCATGCCCGTGATCGAGGCTGGGTCGTAACCGGGGCTGTCCATAAATACGAAGCCCTTGGCGGTGACCGGTTCGGCGTAACGATACACATCGACCAAAGCCGTGGTGCCGCCCTTGGCCGCCGCGCCCAATGATTTTTCCAAAATGGTGGTCAGGCCACCTTTTTTATTGCCGGGCGTTGGATTGTTATCCATCACCGCATTGTTGGCGGCGGTGTGTTGTTTCCACCAATCGATCAGAGAAATCAGTTTTTCACCGACTTCACGGCTGACCGCGCGGCGCGTCAACAAATGTTCAGCCCCGTAAATTTCCGGCGTTTCCGCCAAGATTGCCGTGCCGCCGTGACGGACAAGGGTATCCACTGCAAAGCCCAAGGCCGGGTTGGCGGTGATGCCTGAATAAGCATCCGAGCCGCCACATTCCAAGGCCACGATCAAATCGCTGGCGGGACGGGTTTCGCGCTGTGCTTGATTGGCGCGCTTGACCATAGCGCGGACATGTTCAATGCCCGCCGCCACGGTGGCCGATGTGCCGCCATTGTCTTGGATCACCAAGGTCTGCAAACGATCACCTTTTTCCAAACCATAGCGTTCCAGCATCAAATCGATCTGGGCAACTTCACAGCCCAAGCCAACCAATAAAACAGCTGAAAAATTAGGATGACGGGCATGACCGACCAAGGTCCGTTCAAGATTTGAATGAGTGTCGCCGTCTAACGGAATGCAACAGCCTGTTTGATGCGGTAAAGCCACCACGCCATCGACATTGGGAAATTCAGCCATAACTTCGGCCGAAAATGTTTGCGCGATCAATTGTGATACGGAATTAGAACAGTTCACACTGGCCAAAATTCCCACGTAATTGCGGGTACCAATACCCCCATCTTCGCGCACGTAACCTTGAAAGGTTGCGCGTTCAGATTCCGGCACCATTTGAGTGGGCTCTGCCCCTTCGCCAAAAGCATAGTCCCGTTCGAATTCGCCAAACTTTAAATTATGGCTGTGCACGTGATCGCCCGGCTGAATATCCATGGTCGCAAAGCCGATGATTTGATCGTACTTGCGCACCGCTTCACCGCTGGCAATGCTCGCCGTAGCGATCTTGTGCCCCCGGGGGACATCACCGTTTACGGTGACGCTGGCGTCTTCGATTTTTACACCCGCAGTCATATCCATCGCGGCCACAACAACGTTATCCGCACCATTTAATCTGATGGTCTTCGCCATATTTACAATCCTTATTCGTTTTGGTTTTAATGGTCTTCTTTGCCAGCCTTAAAGTGGAACTGAGCGCCGTCTTTGATGCCCGATGGCCAACGCGTGGTGATGGCTTTTAGTTTGGTGTAAAAACGCACACCTTCCATGCCGTGAATGTCATGGTCTCCAAACAAAGACCGTTTCCAACCGCCAAAGCTGTGATACGCCACGGGCACCGGAATCGGCACATTAACGCCGACCATACCCGCCTGAACGCGGGTGGTGAAATCACGAGCGGCGTCGCCATCTTGGGTAAAGATCGCGGTACCGTTTCCGTATTCATGATCATTGACCATTTGCAGAGCGGTTTCGTATTCTTGCGTGCGCACCACCGCCAAAACGGGGCCAAAGATTTCGTCCGTATAGATGTCCATATCGGTGGTCACGTCATCGAACAAAGTGCCGCCCACAAAAAACCCGTTTTCATAGCCTTGCAAGTTCAATCCACGACCATCAACCACCAGTTTCGCGCCTTGATCGACACCGGACTGGATATAGCCTTCGATGCGGTCTTTAGATTCTTTTGTCACCACAGGACCCATTTCGGTTTCGGCGTCCGTATAGGGCCCAACTTTTAAAGCCTGAATTTTTGGGGTGAGCTTTTCGATCAAGGCATCTGCTGTTTTATCGCCAACAGCAACCGCAACCGAAATCGCCATGCACCGTTCGCCAGCCGATCCATAAGCCGCCCCCATCAGGGCATCAACGGCTTTGTCCAGATCGGCATCAGGCATCACCACCATGTGGTTTTTGGCACCGCACAGGGCCTGCACCCGTTTTCCATGTTTGCAGCCTTCACTGTAAATGTATTCACCGACTTGGGTTGATCCAACAAAACTAATTGCCTTAACCACTGGATTAGACAGCAATTCATCTACGGCTTCTTTGCCACCGTTGATCAGGTTCATGACGCCTTTGGGCAGACCCGCTTCGTGCAACAATTCAACCAGACGCAAGGTCGAAGACGGATCGCGTTCGGACGGTTTTAAAATGAACGTATTGCCCGCAGCCAAGGCCACCGGGAACATCCACATGGGCACCATGGTGGGGAAGTTAAACGGCGTAATGCCGGCGACCACGCCCAACGGTTGGCGGATCGAATGGGTATCGACATTGGTGGCAACGGAATCTGAAAACTCACCTTTTAAGGCGGACGGAATGCCACAGGCAAATTCAACGACTTCGATACCGCGCATCAACTCACCTTTGGCATCGGGAAGCGTTTTGCCGTGTTCTTTAGATACCAATTCAGAGATTTCGTCGGCGTGGGCATACAGCAGTTCACGGAACTTAAACAGGACGGCGACACGTTTCGCCGGGGCCAGTCCTGACCAAGCCGGGAATGCCGCTTGGGCCGAGGCTATTGCCGCTTTGACTTCATCGCTACTGGCCAAGGGCACCTGGGTATGAGCCTCACCCGTGGCGGGGTTAAAGACGTCTTGGAAATTTCCGGACGTGCCGGGGACGCGCTTACCGTCGATAAAATGTGTCAATTGTTCAGTCATGATCTGTCCTAAGTTATTTCGTGTTTAGAGGGGATGGGCCACCCGTGGCCCAATCAAGAAGTTCGACGAAGTGCACGACGGGCGTACCCGCGTATTCGCCAATTTGTATGAGGCAACCAATGTTGCCGGTGGCAATCACTTGAGCGTCCAGTTTTTCCAAAGCTCCGGCTTTTTCGGTGCCAAGGGTTTCGGCCATATCCGGTTGCATGATATTGTACGTGCCCGCAGATCCACAGCACAAATGTGCATCTTTGGGATGCGCCACATCAAAGCCCGCTTGGACCAACAAGGCTGCCGGAACATCGCCAATTTTTTGACCGTGTTGCATGGAACATGGAGCATGATATGCGACGCGAGGTTTTTCAAAGTCTTGAATGTTTTCTAATTTCAGCTCGGTCAGGACTTCGCTGATATCGCGCGCCATTGCTGAAATCTTCGCCGCACGATCCGCCCATTGAGGATCGTCTTTTAACATGTGACCGTAATCTTTGATCGTGGTTCCACACCCCGATGCGGTGATCGCAATCACCGTCGGATCAGCTTTTTCAAAAGCCGCAATGTTGGTGCGCGCCTGTTCAAGGGCCGCGTGTTCTTTGCCCATGTGATGGACCAAGGCTCCGCAACAGCCAACCTCAGGGGGCTCAACCACATCCGCCCCCAAACGCGCCAATACGCGGGCGGCAGCGGCATTGATTTTGGGCTCTAAAACTTTTTGGGCGCAACCGGGCAACAAGGCCACGCGCATTTTCGATTGGCCTTCGGCTTTGACATTAATCGCAGGTGCCGATGGGGGAAGGCTTTTTGGCGCCATTGCGACCATGCCTTTTAAGCGGCCCGGCAACAAAGCCTTAAACGGTTGGGCAAAACGCGCGCCGATCAACGACAATCGAAACAGCGTGGCGTTCGGCAAAACCAGCGCCAAAATTTCTCGCAACATCCGCTCAGCCAGCGGGCGTTTGAAACTGTCTTCGATATGATTGCGGGCGTGATCAACCAAGTGCATATAATCCACACCGGACGGACACGTGGTCATACACGACAAACAGCTGAGACAGCGATCAACGTGTTTGACGACATGTTTGTCGGGCGTGCCGCCGTCTTCCAACATCGCCCGCATCAAATAAATACGCCCCCGTGGGCTATCCAATTCATCGCCCAAATGCACATAGGTCGGACACGTTGCCGTGCAAAATCCACAATGCACACAAGTGCGCAAAATGTCGTTGGCGATTTTCAGCGCAGGTTGTTTCAGTTGGGTGTCGTTAAAATGCGTTTCCATTTTATCGTCCTTACACCCGGCCAGGATTAAAAAGGCCGTGCGGATCAAAACCCGCCCGAACCCGTTTGGTCAAAGCCGCCAAGGCATCGTCTTGGGGGTGGAACACATCGATTTTGGCCCGCACCGCATCAGCCGCACGCATGCATGTGGCGTGCCCGCTTTGCATAGCTTTACGGACCTTATTCACTTGGGCATCATCGCTTGGGTCTAACGCCAACCAAATCAATCCCCCGGCCCAATCGAGCAGATATTCACCAGCCAAAGCTTTCGCGATATCGGGGCCTTCGCTGGGCGTTACGGACAGCCGCCAGATTTGTTTTTTAGGCGCAAAGAACGTCACATCACGGATTTCGGTCCACAAAGCTTGGCTGTTGGTGGTGTGTAATTCTTCGACACTTTCGCCCAACGGAGCCAAAAGCTTTAACAAGGCTTCGCACCGCACGGTGACGGAAGGTGCTGGGCCTTCGACCCGAAAGGCCGTGACATCTTGGCCCGCATTTTTCACGTAATCCACRCTTGAGCGTTCCGCGATATAACGCGGCAGATGGGCGTAACCSGAAACTTCATAAGGACTGCTTTGTGCGGCGATCATCGCCTGTRMTTCAGAGCTTGCGCCAAACAACAACACGGTGCGTGTTTTTTCAGGTTTGGGCAGAACCTTAAACGAAACTTCGGTCATCACGCCCAAGGTCCCCATGGACCCGGCCATTAATTTTGTGAGATCAAATCCGGTGACATTTTTAACCACGCGTCCGCCAGATTTAAAATCTTCRCCACGACCGCTGACGGCTTTAAAGCCCAACATATGATCGCGGGCTGCTCCGGCGAGAATCCGCCGAGGACCCGAAATATTGGACGCAAACATACCACCCACGGTTCCGCCATCAACGCCATAAATATGGCTGGGCGACCAAGGCTCAAACGCCAACATTTGATTGGCGTCTTCCAGTGCGGCTTGRAYTTCGACCARMGGCGTTCCGGCSTKGGCSGWCATCACCAATTCTTCGGGTTCATACAACGTAATGCCGCTTAAGCCGGACATGTCCAACACAGCCTCGGCATCGACCGCACGACCAAGGCCACGCTTGGTGCCTTGACCGATGATTTCCAAAGACGCTTTGTTCGAAACCGCCCATTTTACGGCGTCAAGAACTTGGGGCCCATTTTCGGGCTTGAAGATATCGGTCATGCTTAATACCTCGGAATATCAGGGAACGGCAGCTTGCCGCCATGCACGTGCATATGGCCCAGTTCGGCGCAACGGTGCAGGGTCGGATAGACCTTGCCCGGATTTAACAATCCGCTGGTATCGAAGGCACATTTCAGGCGTTGCTGTTGCTTCATATCGTCTTCGGTAAACATTTCGCCCATCAGGTCGCGTTTTTCCACGCCGATGCCATGTTCGCCGCTCAACACGCCGCCGACTTCAACACAGAGCCTTAAAATTTCGGAACCAAATTCTTCGGCTTTGTCCAAATCACCGGGCACGTTGGCATCATACAAAATCAACGGATGCAGATTGCCATCGCCGGCATGAAAGACATTGGCGACCCGCAGTCCAAATTGTTCGGAAAGTTCGTTCATGCGGGTCAAGACTTCCGGCAAACGGTGGCGCGGAATGGTGCCGTCCATGGTCAGATAATCAGGGGAAATACGGCCAATGGACGGAAACGCCGACATGCGGCCTTTCCAAAACTGTTCACGTTCTTGTTCGGTTTGGCTGACCCGTAAAAACGTCGATCCAACTGACTTGGAAATCTCTTCAATGCGTTCGACCAAATAATCAACCTCGGCTTCGGGTCCGTCCAATTCGACCACCAACAAGGCTTCGACATCCAAGGGGTATCCGCTGTCGACAAAACGCTGCATGGCATCAA
This sequence comes from Rhodospirillaceae bacterium, assembly GCA_002732845.1. Classification (GTDB taxonomy): domain Bacteria; phylum Pseudomonadota; class Alphaproteobacteria; order Rhodospirillales; family Magnetovibrionaceae; genus JANLGW01. Next base: position 24,149 of record NVSZ01000025.1, on the reverse strand, counting down.
TGGCGACTTTGTCCATCATTTCCATGGCGCCGGGAACGATGCCGGAACTGATGATTTTGRCGACACAATTTCCGCCCGCCGCCACCGTATCAAAACCCACCAACAAGGCCCGAGCAGTTTCTGGTTTTTTCAAGATGCGCACGGTGACTTCGGTGATGATGCCCAACAGGCCTTCGGACCCGGTGATGGCGCCCAACAAATCCAAGCCGCCCGCATCCAAATGTTTGCCGCCCAAACGGATGATATCGCCGTCCATCAGCACCATTTCAACACCCAACAAATTGTTGGTGGTGAGGCCGTATTTTAAACAGTGCATACCGCCCGCATTTTCGGCAACGTTGCCGCCAATGGTGCAGGCAATTTTAGAAGAAGGATCGGGCGCATAATAAAAGTTTTCGTCCATCACGGCGTTGGTAACGGCTTGGTTGGTCACGCCCGGTTGCACGACGGCACAGCGATTATCCAGATCGATATCCAAAACTTTATTAAACTTACTTAWGCCCAAAGTGACGCCATCGGCCAAGGGCAAAGCCCCGCCCGATAGGCCCGTGCCTGCGCCACGGGGTACAATCTTGACGCCCATGTCTTGACAAGCTTTTAAWATGTTTGAGACCTGTTCGGTGGTTTCTGGCAACACCACCACCATCGGCAGTTGTTTATAGGCCATCAAGCCATCACATTCGAAAACGCTGAGTTCATTTTCGTTGGCAATCACACCATCGCCCGGCACAATTTCTTGCAAGCGGCGGATGATTTCACTGCGTTTAGCGATAATATCTTGGTCTGGTTTGGGCATTTTCATTGGGCGGGGCCTCCAATGGCTTGTTCTTTTTCTAGGTTCAGCTGTTTCTTTTGATCGTTTAGGTCCTGAGCATCGCTCCAAAAACCTTTCATCGCATCGGTCAGGCGGCTTCCGTCTTCTTCGCTAGCTTGCCAAGCGACAATCACCCAAGCCAGTGCGGTCAGGGTTAAAACGACCTTAAAAGCCGAGGCAATACGCGGCTTTGCCATGAATTCCCGAACACTTTCCCGATTTTTTGTATAGGTTTCCATGACCCAGACAATCATCACAAAGGGGACCCGGAAATAGTTTTTTAGGCCTGTTTTTAGACCAGTGGGCATACCCATTACAGGAGCCTTTCATTCATTTACAGTCACACGCTTAACCACAGCATTCTACATCATATAAAGAGGCTTTGCGCCTAATCATCAATGATAATCGCGCGAAAATCGTTGACGTTGGTTAATGTTGGACCGCTCATCACCAAATCGTCCAAGCCTTTAAAAAAACTGTAGGCATCATTGTTCGCCAAATAGGCCTTTGCATCCAGTCCTAACGTTTCGGCCCGCTTTAAAGATTCGGGATCAATCACCGCCCCGGCATTGTCTTCGGACCCATCAATACCATCTGTATCACACGCAATCGCATGAATGCCCGCGTGTCCATCCAGATAGACGGCCAGAGCCAACAGAAATTCTGAATTGGGGCCTCCGCGCCCGCCTTTACCACTGATCGTCACCGTTGTTTCGCCACCCGACAGCAACACAGTCGGGGCTTTTAAAGGCTGGCCGTGGGCGGCAACTTGGCGCGCAATGGCCCCTAGAACTTGGGCGGCGTCACGGCTTTCACCTTCGATGCGATCGGACAAAATCATCGGCGTATAGCCCGCCTCAAGCGCCACTTTTGCGGCAGCTTGCAACGCCATTTGCGGTGTTGAGATCAAGATATTTTGAACGTTACCAAAACGTTCATCGCCGGGTTTTGGTGTTTCATCGGGTTCTGTCTGTAAAAGTTTCGAAATCGATGCGGCGGGTTGAATGTTATATTTTTCCAAAACGGCCCGCGCATCTGCGTACGTGCTGGGGTCAACGACCGTTACGCCCGAAGCAATAGACGACAGATCATCGCCCGGCACATCCGAAATGATCAACGACACCACGTTTGCTGGATGGCACGCCATCGCCAGCCGTCCGCCTTTGATTTTGGACAGGTGTTTGCGCACGCAATTCATTTCGGTAATGGTCGCCCCGGACCGTAATAAATCGCTGGTCAGGGCCTGTTTGTCTTGCATGGAAAGGCCGTCAGCCGGCAACGACAACAAGGCCGAGCCTCCGCCCGAAATCAGACACAGCACAAGGTCGTCTTCAGTCAGGCCCTGCACCGCTTTTAAAATACGCTCAGATGCATCCCTGCCCGCCTGATCGGGGACCGGGTGGCTGGCTTCTAAAACTTCGATGTATTGGGTCGGAACCGAATGGCCATAACGGGTGACAACCAAGCCTTCGAGCTTGTCTTTGCTGTCTGATGGCCAATTATCTTCAACGGCCGCAGCCATCGCGGCGGCGGCTTTTCCTGCACCGATAACAATCGTACGGCCCTTAGGTGGTGGGGGCAAGTATGCCCCCAGACACTTTTTGGGCAACGCCGCATCGGTTGCAACGTCAAACAATTTTCGAAGCAGTTTAGATGCGGCGGTCATTATTGGTACAATCCCAGCTTGGTTATTTTAAGCGATTTCGTGATCGGCGAGTTTTTCCAAAGCCCGAACCATGGCGGAGTGATCCCAGCCAGCACCACCTTGAGCTTTACACGCACTGAACAATTCTTGTGCGGTTGCCGTATTGGGCAACGATACACCGATTTCACGGGCAGACTGTAGCGCTAAGTTCAAGTCTTTTTGATGCAATTCAATACGGAAACCCGGATCGAAGGTGCGTTTGATCATGCGTTCGCCATGCACTTCCAAAATTTTGGAAGCCGCAAATCCACCCATCAAGGCTTCGCGGACTTTAGCCGGATCAGCGCCAGCCTTGGACGCAAACAACAAGGCTTCGGCAACGGCTTCGATATTCAGGGCCACGATGATTTGGTTGGCCACTTTGCACGTTTGACCCGTACCGTTATCGGTGCCGACCAAAGTGATGTTTTTACCCATCAAGTCAAACAATGGCTTGGCGGTATCAAAGGCGGCTTGGGGTCCACCGATCATGATGGTTAGGGCCGCGTTTTGCGCGCCCACTTGACCACCAGAAACCGGAGCATCCAAATACAAGCAATCCAAATCATTGATTTTTGCGGCGAAGGTTTTGGTCGATGTTGGGGAAATCGAACTCATGTCGATGACCAGTTTACCTGCGCTCAAACCTTCAGCAACACCGTCCGCACCAAACAAGACAGCTTCAACATCGGGAGTATCGGGAACCATGATGATGATGATGTCAGCTTGTGTCGTCACGTCTTTCGCCGTTGCACATTCAACCGCACCACCGTCTAAAAGGTCCGCCGGGGTGGCTTTAGAACGCTTGACCACAAACAGGTCGTTACCGCCTTTTTGCAGGTGCTGTGCCATAGGGTAGCCCATGATACCCAGACCAATAAATCCAATTTTCGCCATAACTTTAGTCTCCTTAGAAAATATTATTCAATTACGCTTTTAAGTAAGCGTCTGCCCAGCCGAGACCTTCGATGGTCGTCGCCTGAGGCTTGTATTCGCAGCCAATCCATCCGTCATAGCCAATTTTGTCCAAGAACGAGAACAAGAACGGGTAATTGATTTCCCCCGTGCCTGGTTCTCCACGTCCCGGATTATCGGCCAATTGAATGTGTTGGATCGAGGCCAAATGCTTTTCCATGGTCGGCGCTAAATCGCCTTCCATAATTTGCATATGGTAAATGTCGTATTGAACTTTAATGTTATCGGACCCCGTGGCCGTGATCAGGTCCAACGCTTGCTGGGTCCCCGACAGGTAAAAACCGGGAATGTCGCGGGTGTTGATTTGTTCAATCAGCAAAGTGATGCCTGCGACTTTTAGCTTTTCAGCCGCGTACGTCAGGTTATCGACAACGGTTTTTTCCAATGTGTCYGCATCAACACCTTCGGGAGGAATACCGATCAAGCAATTCACCTGAGAACAGCCAAGGGCGGTTGCATAGGCGATGGCTTGATCCACACCCACCTTAAATTCTTCAACACGGTCAGGATGACACGCAATGCCGCGTTCACCCGCACCCCAATCACCCGCAGGTAAATTGTGCARGACTTGGGTCAGGCCAAATTTGTCYAAACGCGCTTTCAAATCTTCGGAAGAAAAATCATAAGGGAACAAATACTCAACCCCTTTGAACCCCGCTTTGGCGGCGGCTTCGAAACGATCTAGAAAATCCAACTCATTAAACATCATGGTGAGGTTTGCGGCTAAACGTGGCATTTTTGCGTACTCCAAAAGAGATTTAAAAGTTTGACTTAATCCAAAGGCAGGTCGAGAATTTCTTCGAATTCGTTAATTTTATCAAGGTCCGGCCCCATGGAAATATTGGTCACGCGCTCCAAGATCAATTCAACAACCACCGGAACCTGATATTCCTTCATCCAAGCTTCGGCTTGCTTAAAGGCGGCTTGAATTTTGTCTGGTTCGGTGACGCGGATGGCCTTGCAGCCTAAACCTTCGGCRACCTTAATATGATCAACACCGTAACCTTCGATTTCAGGAGAATTGATGTTGTCGAACGACAACTGCACACAATAATCCATATCAAAGCCACGTTGAGCTTGGCGGATCAAACCCAAATACGAATTGTTCACAACCACATGGAGGTACGGCAATTTAAACTGAGCACCAACCGCCAATTCTTCGATCATGAATTGGAAATCGTAATCGCCAGATAAGGCCACAATTTTACGGTCTGGATCGGCCGCACGAACACCCAAAGCAGCGGGCAWSKTYYMRCYMAAMKGRMCMSMMYKAYCWGCRTKGATYMWWKRRWWSGSYTTKKYMWCAWGYWRYRYKKSYRMRYCMRCRRYTTSSSWYRMYYSSATKGWGMWGWMRKWNCAAACNTCTTMSYYMAAGRSWKYSTWCATTTCTTGATAAACGCGTTGAGGTTTCATCGGCACGTTGTCAAAATCGGTCTTGCGCAACATTGTGCGTTTGCGATCTCCGCACGCTTTGACCCAATCGCTGCGATCTTTAAGCTTGCCCGCAGCCTTCATGTCTTTGGCGACTTCGATGAACATTTCCAAGGCCGCTTTGGCGTCAGACACGATGCCTAAGTCTGGACAGAAAATGCGCCCCAATTGGGTGGCTTCGATGTCCACGTGAACGAACTTACGACCTTTGGTGTAAGTATCGATAACACCCGTGTGGCGATTGGCCCAACGGTTGCCAATGCCCATAACATAGTCAGATTCCAACATAGTGGCGTTGCCATAGCGGTGCGCGGTTTGCAGCCCCACCATGCCCGCCATCAACGGGTGAACATCAGGGATTGCGCCCCAGCCCATCAATGTTGGAATGACCGGAACGTTCACCAATTCGGCGAATTCAACCAGAGCGTCAGATCCACCCGCATTGATGATGCCGCCACCGGCAATGATCAACGGACGATCCGCCGCTTGCATCATTTCAATGGCCCGTTCGGCTTGAGCGCGCGTGGCCGTGGCATTTTCAACAGGCAATGGTTCATAAGTATCGATGTCGAATTCAATTTCGGTCATCTGCACATCAATGGGGAGGTCGATAAGAACTGGACCGGGACGACCGCTGCGCATCAATTGGAATGCTTTTTGAAACACGCGGGGAACCTGAGCCGCTTCACGAACGGTGGTCGCCCACTTGGCGACGGGCTTGGCGATGCTTTCGATGTCCACAGCCTGAAAATCTTCACGGTGCAACTGCGCAATTGGCGCTTGGCCCGTGATGCACAAAATTGGAATAGAATCCGCAGCGGCTGAATACAGCCCGGTGATCATATCCGTTCCCGCCGGACCGGATGTGCCAATGCATAAACCGATATTGCCGGGACTGGCGCGGGTGTAGCCTTCGGCCATATGAGACGCACCTTCGACGTGGCGCGCCAAAATGTGCTTCAGCGTTCCCGCTTTGCTCATGGCTTTATAAAAAGGGTTAATGGCGGCGCCGGGCACGCCAAAGGCCATATTGGCCCCTTCTTTTTCAAGAACTTTTACGGCGGCATCAACAGCGGTCATACGAGCCATGACGGGTCTCCTTCAAACGATAAAAATTGATTTCTTATTTCCTATAAGTACGCCCCTAACGGGCTTGAAACAATGAAAATGATAGTCTTTTCCACCATTTGGAAAATCAAGAAATAACAATTTAATATCAATCATTTATAGAAAATAATATGAAGGAAAATAAGCTTTTTCCAAGATTATAATTTGAGATTTAAAGACCTTTCAGCCTATAATGTATACACAGTTTTTATAAAAATGAACTTTGCGCAATACACATCAGGAGAATGCCCGTGCTGACCATTAAACGTCTGTCTTATGAAGATGCTCTGACCTTAATCAAAGGGGCCGAAACCAAAGCTCGCGAAATTGGCCTGCCCATGTGCATCGCCGTTGTCGACGAGTCGGGGTTTTTGATTGCCTTTCAACGCATGGATGGGGGAAAACCATTATCTACGACCTTGGCACAAGACAAAGCCCACACATCAGCGATTTCCTTTAAAAGCACCCAGGCCTATAACGATGTCTGTATCCCCGGAAATTCAACATTCGGCATTCACACATCGGCCGCCGGGCGGTTTTCAATTGTGGGCGGTGGCATTCCGGTCGAAATTGACGGGGCAATTGTCGGGGCAATTGGCCTATCGGGCGGCAAGCCTGAACAAGATATCGCCTGTGCCGAAGCGGGTATTGAGCATTTACGCAACAGCCTGTCTTAACCCGCCGCGTTTGGATCAGGTTTAAGATCAGGTTCTTATTTTTTTCGGTGCAACGCCGCCCATCGCAGCGGTAATTTTTGCGGCGGTTTCTTTAACCATGGCGCCCAACACGGGGAACTGTTCATCGCAGATCCGCGCCATGGGACCAGACAGGGAAACCGCTGCCATGGGCTCGCCAAATTCATCAAAAATGACCGAAGCCACACACCGCAGACCAATACAGTGTTCTTCATCATCGCGACCATATCCGCTGTCACGTACACCAGAAACCTCTTGCTGAAGCTCTTGTTGCTTCACCACGGTTTTGTCGGTATTGCGTTCAAATTCACGCATCTGAATAAACTTTTTAGCCTTTTCTTCGGGCATGGCGGCCAGAAATGCTTTGCCCACGGCCGAGCTGTGCATCGGCACGCGAGAACCGGGCTTGGCTTGCACCCGCATTATTTGTCGGCATTCGACTTGAGCCAAGTAAATACATTCACCCTGATCAACGACGGCCAAGTTCGTGGTTTCTCCGCTTTGTTCCATCAGCTCCGTCATAAACGGGCGCGACGTCGCAATGATATCGCGCGACCGCGCAAACGCATTGCCGATGATAAAGGCTTGAACTCCGGCTTTCCATAAAGACTGATCGTTATCACACCGTACATAACGTTCATGCTGCAAGGTCGTTAAAAGCCTATGCGTGGTCGACAAGGGTAGCCCGGTCCGTTGCGCAATATGCGTCATGGTCAGGCCATGTTCATCTTCGGCGATGACGTTCAGGATCGACAACGCCCGACACAAAGACTGCACCTGACCGCTGCTGTCGTTACTTTTTGTCGCGATTTTTTTAATGCGGGCCTTACGCTTAACGGCTTTAGCCATGATTTTTCCAAACTAAATTTAATTAACACTTTGTTTTTGTGTCCTTAAATCGCATTTCCATATTATAGGATGCGATTTCAGTATAATCATATATACTCATATTTCTGCAAAACTCTAGCTTTATTCTTSGCAAAGAACGGACATATACAATGACACAGGCCCCCCAAATTCCCTTAAACGATCAAAAAATTGGTTTCATTGGCTTAGGCCTGATGGGCAAACCGATGGCTTTGAACCTTGCCARGGCCGGGGCCGAGGTCGTTATTCATAATCGTTCCCAAGGGGTTGTTGAAGAGCTGNCTAAAAAAGGCATGATCCCTGCCCTCACCCCCCGTGACGTCACACGCCAAGTKTCCACCGTGATTTTAATGCTTCCCGATTCCCAAACCGTGAAGGCTATTGTTGAAGACAAAAATGGCGTTTTGGACGGTTTGTCCTCGGGAACATTGGTCATTGATATGGGAACCACCGAGGCAACACTTACACGTGTCTTAGCCGAAARGGTCGAAAAGGCYGGGGGCCAATATCTGGATGCCCCCGTATCTGGCGGCACGATTGGTGCTGAAAACGCCAGTCTATCCATTATGATGGGCGGCACGGATAACGCCACCCGACGAGCAATGCCGATCCTCAAAGCGTTGGGAACAAGCATCGTGCATGTTGGCACTGTCGGGGCAGGACAAGTGGCAAAGGCCGCCAATCAGGTGATTGTGGGGCTGACCATCAGTGCGGTCGGTGAAGCCCTTAAACTTGCCGAATGCGCGGGCGTTGATCCCGCCAAGGTGCGCGAAGCTTTGGGCGGTGGTTTTGCCGCATCAAGGATCTTAGAAGTCCACGGTGCCCGCATGGTCAGTGGTGATTTTACCCCGGGGGGCAAATGCATCACACAACGCAAGGACCTGTTTCAGGCGCTAAAACTTGCCGATGAATACGGACTGAACTTGCCCACCACAAAGCTTGTGATGGAACAATACGACCAAGTGATCAAAGATGGATTTGGCGATCTTGATCACGCGGCGTTGATTAAGATTCTGAAAGTGGACTAGCTTTATGTGCAGCCGCTTTGCGCTCGTCGCGCACGGATTCATAAAAATCATAAACCGCCATCACGCCAATAATAGCAACGATGATGATGAATGGTACGGCCCCAATTGAAAAAGCTAAACCGCCAACAAAGGCCAAAAATAACAAAATCCCAAACAGTCCGGCAATCGTATTGTCCATGAGATTACTCCTCTAAGTGTTCTGTTTTCGACACGGCGTCGAAAGGCGCATTAGTCTGCGCCTGTTAATGTTTCTRAATGTTGGGTCAACCAACTTGCATTTCTAAATAATCGGGCGTCATCCCCGCGCGCGGCAACCATTTGCACGCCCAGCGGCAATCCAGACTCGCCTTGTAACAGGGGCAAACTCAGCGACGGCATTCCGGCAAAGGTCCACAATGTGGCACACGCCGGGTCTCCGGTGCTGTCCAGCCCCTTCGGGGCTTCGCTCAAAGCTGCGGGCGTAATAATCGCGTCAAATTCGGCAAACATCTGGTCAAATGCCTTGCCAAACATCGCCATGCGATCAACCGCCAAATTATAATCAATAGCCGGAACCTTGCGTCCACGTTCAATCATTTGTGTTAACACAGGGCTGATTTGTTTCGCGCCGCGCTCAAAATCTTCGGACAGGTTTTTAGCGATATCGGCGTCCATAACCACGCGATGCCAATCAAAGACTTCTTCGTAAACGTCACCCAGATCAACGGCTTCGATTTGGTCACCTAAAACGTCAACCAATTCAGCGAACGCTTCCTTGGTATCGTCAGAACATTTCGACCACGCCGGGCCTTTGATGAATGCAAAGCGCGGCGGCATGGGTGGTTCTTCAGCCGTTTTCGCCAATAAATCAGGCTTGGGCAACAAAACCGTATCGGCATCATTTGCATCATATCCAATGATGGATTCTGCCACCAAAGCGGCGTCTTCGACCGTGCGCGCAAATACGCCCACATGGTCAAGTTTTTGTGATCCACGCAACACACGATGACGCGACATCAAACCGAATGATGGCTTATATCCTACCACACCACAGTACGATGCGGGGCGCGTAATCGAGCCATTGGTCTGTGTGCCTAAGGCCAACGGCACCATGGCAGACGACACGGCAGCGGCGGAACCGCTGCTGGAGCCACCCGGTGTTCGGCTGGCGTCATGAGGATTGGTCGTTTTACCCGGCGACAGCACCGCAAATTCGGCGGTGACGGTCTTGCCCATAATAATCGCCCCGGCTTGGCGCAACATTGATACAACGGTTGCATCGTGGGTGGTGCGGCGGCCTTCATATAGAGGGCTTCCGTATTGTGTCGGATAATCGACGGTATCGAAAATATCTTTAATGCCGATGGGAACGCCGTGAAGCGGTCCAACGGGCGCACCCGTACGGCGATGTTCGTCCGCCGATCGGGCTTGTTTTAAAACATATTCAGCATCTAGGCTGGTCCATGCCTGAACCGTATCGTCGACTTCGTCGATCCGGTTCAGGCAATCTTGGACAAGTTCTTCTGACGAGATGTCACCGGCTTTTAAGGCGCGGGCCATCTCGACAGCAGAAAGGAGGTTAAGACTGGTCATATCTATCTGTCATTTAACCTTTATTTGACCTGACCGAACAAGTAGTCCGGTAACCACAAGGCAATGCCTGGGAAGTTGTATAGCAGAACCATCGAGAAGATAACAATGCCCAAGTACGGCATGATCCCCTTGAAAATGTCCATCAGCTCAACATCATCAGGCGCAACGCCCTTCAGATAATAAGCGGCCATCGCCATCGGCGGTGTCAGGAACGAGGTTTGCAGGTTCAACGCAACCAACATGCCGAAGAACAACGGATCAACATTGAAGGTTTCCAGCATGGGCAGGAAGATTGGCACGAAGATAATGATAATCTCGGTCCATTCCAAAGGCCAACCCAACAAGAAAATGGTGGTTTGCGCCAAGATCAGGAAGCCCACGGTGCCAATATCAAGCGCCAAGAACCAATCTCTGATGATGTCGTGCCCGCCAAGATAAGAGAACACAGCGGCAAAGGTCCACGACCCCACAAACAACCAACACACCATCGCCGATGTTTTGGCGGTTAGGAAGACGGCTTCTTTGAGACGTTCCCAACTGAGCGAACGATAAATCCACGCCAACACCAAACCACCCGCAGCACCAACGCCAGCGGCTTCTGCCGGTGTTGCCAGTCCCATTAAGATCGCACCCAACACGGTACCAATCAATAAGGCCAACGGTAAGAACGAGGTCAACAGTTCATAGGCAACCTTACCAAACGTAATATCATCCTCTTTTGGTTTTGGAGCCAAAGATGGATTGAAATACGCCCGAGAAACCACATAAATCATATAAAAACTAGACAACATGAGGCCTGGGAACATCGCACCCGCATACAAACGCAAGGGCGAGATCTCGGCAATCGCCGCATAAACGATCAACATGATCGAAGGCGGAATAAGAATGCCTAAGCACCCACCCGCACAAATCACACCAGCCGCATAGCTTTTTTCGTACTTGGCTTCCAACATGGCGGGAAAGGCCAACATACCCATCAAGGTCACAACCGCGCCAATGATGCCTGTGGCGGTGGCAAACACCGTACAGGTCAACAACGCAGCCACGGCCATAGAGCCCGGTAAGTTCCGTGCCGCCAACTGAAAGCTGAAGAACAGTCTGTTCATAATATTGGCACGTTCAACCACGTACCCCATAAAGAGGAACAGCGGAACAGCCACCAAAACATCATTCGACATTACCGAAAAAGTGTTCTGCACAAACAGATCAAAAATACGGTTGTCTAATAAATGTTGCATGCGTGAAGGGTCGTAATAGGCGTAATAGCCAAAGCCAAGGCCCATACCCACAAGGGTAAACGCGATGGGGAAGCCCAGCAACACCACAAAGATGAATGCGCCAAGCATCATGAGAGCAATTTGAGGATCGGTCATTGGGTTTTCTCAACTTCGTGTTGTTGCAGGTCTTCTGTTTCGTGCAACAACATGGTTTCTGTTTCCTGTACATCTTTTAAACGTGCAGGCCATTGACCGGTGCGGATACATTGGATGCACCGCACACTTTCGGCGAAGCCTTGCAACAACAGCAATGTTCCAGAAATAGGGATTAGCGTTTTAAAGAAGTAAATCTGAATACGAGCGGGGCTCGACCAGCTGACTTCTTTATAAAACCAAGAATCAGATGCGAATCCATAGCCGTAATAGACCAATGCCAAGGCACCCGGAACCAAAAACAACATGTACAGNAACAAGTCAATGCTMGCCTGAATTCTGAAAGGCATCAATCGGTAAACGACATCACCACGAACATGGGCGTCTTGCGACAGCGCATAAGCACCGGACATCATAAACAAAGCGCCATACATTTGTACGCTCATGTCAAAGGCCCATACGGTGGGGGAATTCAGCGCATAGCGCACAAAAACTTCGTAGCAGGTGGAAAAGGTTAGCACCACAATACACCACGCAAAGGCGCGGCCGGTCCAGGCGCTAAGACTATCGATAAAGTGTAGGATACGGGTCATGCCCACAACCTCTAATTAGTGAAAAGGGGTACGTAATTTGGAAGGGCGACGCTTTCAAAGCGTCGCCCCCCAATTTGGGCGGTAACCGCCCAAAGCTTTTTAAAGCTTGCCGTAGTAGTGTTCGTAAGCAAGCTTGTAGTTTGGTGTGTTCAGAAGTTGGTAAGCACCATAGCGCTTCGCCCAAGCTTTCTGAGACTCAATAACTTTAGCAAAGAAAGGATCTTCTTTGCTGATGCGCGCAACAACAACATCCCAAGCTTTAAGCTGTTCAGCCATAACCGAATCCGGTGTGCGGTGAACGCGAACGCCATGCTCTTCTTTCAAGGTGACCAAGTCAGCAGAGTAACGTTCCATAGCTTTCCAGGCCATATCAGCAGAAGCAGCTTCGGAAGCATGCTCGAGGATCGCTTGTTGCTCTGACGACAAGTTGTCATACAAAGTTTTGTTGAAGATGATTTCGAAAGATTCTTGAGACTGGTGGAAACTGCCCAAGTGATAATCTTTGGAAACGTCCTGCATGCCAAAATCTTTATCAGATGATGGGTTGTTGAATTCAGCAGCATCAATCAAGCCACTTTTCATTGCAGGCTGGATTTCACCACCCGGCAATTGAACAACAGACATGCCCATTTCTTGAAGAACGTCCGCAGCCAAACCAACGGTACGATATTTCAAACCGCGCAGTTGCGAAGCATCTTTGATTTGCTCTTTGAACCAACCCAAAGGCTGTGCAGGCATTGGGCCTGAAAAGAAGCCAACCAAGTTCAAGCGCAATTTGTCGTGCATGAGTTCGTTGTAAAGTGCACGACCACCGCCGTATTGAACCCAGCCCATCAATTCGTTGGCTGACCAACCAAAGCAAGGGCCGGTACCGAACAAGGACGCAACTGGGCTTTTAGAATACCAGTACGCGGTAACCAAGTGAGCACCGTCCAAAACGCCTTTGTGTACGGCGGTTTGCATTTCAGCCGTTTTCACAACAGAACCAACGCCCAACAGGTCGATTTTCATCGCGCCGCCAGCCATTTTATTAACACGATTGACATAATCTTGAGCATATTCCAAGAAGATGCCGCCGCCCCAAGCTGCTTGAACTTTAAGAACTGTTGCCGCTTTGGCAACATGTGGCGTGGCCAGAACGGCTGCCGCAGCACCTGCCGTTGCGATACCCGTACCTTTTAAGAACTTACGGCGAGAAAGTGTCTTGTCTTGTTTTGTTTCATTGGTTTTGGTCATTTTATAATAGCCTCCCAAAAAAATGGTTTTTTTTATTGAGATTACTGATCATTTCGACGCCGTTATGGWGAAGAAATCCAGCAACCTATGTATTTGGCCCCAGAACCTTACCAGCCCAAAGCTTAGTAGGGCAAGCATAAGGTCCAAGCTTTTATACTCACTGTGAGCATTAACTATAAGAAGGAGCCTACGGCGAGGACCGCACAGCGTCAACGCTAATGGTTTAGGTTTCCATAATACGGGACCTCAGGTTATAAAGCTTTTGTTTCAATCACTTAAAAAACTAACCCCTCTCACTAAGCCACCCTATCTGCGGGTGGCTTTCCGGCGAAGATCGCATCTAAGTTATCTAAGGCCCGAAACCCCATACCTTCCCGAGTCTCAAATGTCGCACTCCCTATATGGGGAAGCAGGAAAACATTATCCAGTTTCTTATATTCGGGGTTAATGCCATCCGGTTCGCCATTAAAGACATCGAGTCCTGCGGCAAATAATTTCCCGGATTTCAGCGCTGCGATCAAGTCTTCGTCAACCACCACGCCGCCACGCCCGGTGTTCACAACGATGGAACCGTCGGGCATCAAAGCAATGCGTTTTTGGTTAATCAACCCCGTTGTTTGGGGCGTTGCCGGGCAATGGATCGACAACACATCACAATGGGGCAACAGGTCTTCGACCGTTTCWTGATAAATCGCACCACATTCCAAATCAGGGGCCAGACGTTTACGATTGTAATAATGGATTTCYATTGCGAACCCACGAGCACGCATGGCGGCAATTTGCCCGACGCGTCCCATGCCGATCACGCCAAAGCGTTTACCCGTGACTTGGGTACCAACCATGAAAGACGGACTCCAGTCTTTCCATTCGCACGCCCGCACCATGCGTTCGCCTTCGCTGGCGCGGCGCGCCGCACCCAACATCAACAAAATGGCGATTTCAGCCGTGGCGTCGCTCAACACGTCTGGGGTATTGGTGACGATCAATCCCTTGGCCTTGGCGGCTTCTATATCCACATGGTCATAGCCCACCGAAAAATTGGCAATGGCGCGAATGTTATCCGGCAGCCGCGCAATCACATCGGCGGGGAACTTTTCCGTATGGCAGGGCAAAATAGCTTCGGCCTTGGCTGCCATTTCAATCATTTCGTCGGTTGAATACAGCCGATCATCGGGATTCAGCATGGGCTGATAATCTTGAAGCAGGCGAGCCTCAACGGCTTTGGGTAGTTTGCGGGTGACGAGGATTACGGGTTTGTCGCTCATAAGGGTGCGTCCTTTAATTCTTGGGAACAGAGTCTATATAATAAAGTATAGAACGAATACTTCAGAGCTAAAATGCCTCATAACTTGCTTTTTGGGGTTCTTCCACATTGTGGGAAAATCGCCTCTGGTCCTAATGGTAATTGAACAATCTCGATTGTTCCTTCATAATTTTTCATGTGGGGGGCAAAAGAAAATTTTGGGACAAAAAAAATGACGCAGCGCATTGGTAAATCCGGACTACAGATCTCTCCGATTCTTTATGATTTCATTGGCAAAGAGGCGCTTCCGGGCACGGGCCTTAAAGCCGATGCCTTTTGGCAAAGCTTTGCCGAAATCATTCACGACCTAGCACCACGTTATCATGTGTTGATGGAAAAGCGCGATGTTATCCAAGGAGAAATCGACGCGTGGCACCATCGCCACCTTGACCAGCCTTTTAACGCCGCCGATTATAAAAACTTTTTGGGCGACATTGGCTATCTGATGCCCGAAGGCGCTGACTTTCACATCAGCACCGAAAATGTAGATGCGGAAATCGCCACCATTGCCGGACCCCAGTTGGTGGTGCCGGTGATGAACGCGCGTTATGCCCTAAACGCTGCTAATGCCCGCTGGGGTAGCCTATTTGATGCTTTGTATGGCACCGATGTTATTGGTGAAGACGCGGGTCTTGAAAAATCTGCGACCTATAACCCCGCTCGTGGGCAAGCCGTGTACGCTTATGCCGCCGATTTTTTGGACCAAGCAGTCCCCTTAACCAAAGGCCGACACAGTGACGTAGTTGATTACGCCCTGATCCGCGCCGGGGGCCGCATGATTTTGACCGCCACCTTGGCCAATGGCGACGACACCGGGCTAAAGGACGAAACCCAATTTTCCGGATACGTCTTAAATACCGATAACAGCCCGCAAGTGATCTTGTTAAAAAACCATGACCTTCACGTCGAATTGCACATCGACAAAGACCATCCAATGGGCAAAGCCCATTCAGCCAACGTCAAAGACGTGGTCATGGAAGCCGCCATATCGACCATTCAAGACTGTGAAGATTCGGTCGCCGCCGTTGACGCCGAAGACAAAGTTCAAGTCTATCGCAATTGGCTGGGCCTGATGAAGAGCGATCTGCAAGAAACGTTCGATAAGGGTGGAAAATCGCAAACCCGAAAACTTAATCCGGACCGCGATTATACAACACCCTACGGCGAATCCATGTCCCTGCATGGGCGGAGCTTGCTGTTGGTGCGCAATGTTGGTCATTTGATGACGTCAGACGCGGTGTTGGATGAAAACGGCGCGGAAATTCCCGAAGGCTTTTTAGACGCCATGATCACCACCCTGTGTGCTGTTCACGATCTTAATTCCAAAGGCCCCATCCGCAATTCCAGAACCGGGAGTGTGTACATCGTTAAACCCAAAATGCACGGCCCCGAAGAAGTCGCCTTTGTGAACATCTTGTTCCGGCGTGTGGAAAAAGCCTTAGGCCTGGACCGATACACAATCAAGGTTGGCATCATGGATGAAGAACGCCGGACCACCGTCAACCTGAAAGAATGCGTGCGCGCGGTCAAAGACCGGGTGGTCTTTATCAACACCGGATTTTTAGATCGTACCGGTGATGAAATCCATACATCCATGGAAGCCGGCCCCGTCATACCAAAGGGCGACATGAAATCCCAAGCGTGGATCCAAGCCTATGAAGACCAAAATGTCGATATCGGCTTGGCCACCGGATTTAAAGGCCACGCCCAAATCGGCAAAGGCATGTGGGCGATGCCCGATTGCATGGCCGACATGGTCGCGACCAAACAAGCCCATCCCATGGCCGGGGCCAACACCGCGTGGGTACCCTCACCCACTGCGGCCGTTCTGCATGCCCTGCACTATCACCAAGTCAATGTCGGCGAACGCCAAGATGAACTGAGCGGACGCAGACGGGGAAGCTTAGATGATATCCTCACCCTGCCGATGTTGGGCGACCAAAAGCTTTCACCAGAAGACATCCAAGCCGAGCTTGACAATAATACGCAAGGCTTGTTGGGCTATGTGGTGCGCTGGATCGATCACGGCAACGGTTGTTCCAAAGTCCCCGACATTCACGATGTTGGTCTGATGGAAGACCGCGCCACCTTGCGTATTTCCAGCCAGCACATTGCCAACTGGTTGCGCCATGACATTTGTACAGAGGCCCAAGTGAGGGAAACCTTAAAACGCATGGCCGCCGTTGTGGATCGCCAAAACAGCAACGACCCCTTGTACCGCCCCATGGCCGATAACTTCGAAGCCTCAATTGCTTTTCAAGCGGCCAGCGATCTGATTTTTAAAGGATGCGAACAACCCAGCGGGTACACCGAACCCCTGTTGCATGCTTGGCGTCGAAAAGTAAAAGAAGGCTAAATCCCTAAATTTAAGTCAGCCAAGAAATCAAAACGGGCAAGCTGATCAGCGCCACGGCGGTTGAAATAACAACGGCCGTGGACGCCCGTTTGGGCATGGCGTCGTATTCTTGGGCAATCACAAACAGCGCCGCCCCCACGGGTGTCGCCGCGCCCAAAGTCGCCGCCAGCCGCCAATCGGGACTGACGCCAAACAAGGTCATCGCGCCCCACATCACCAACGGATGAACGGCCAGTTTTAAAATGCTGATCAGGGACGCTTCGCCTAAACCATCCGATAGGGGGCGTCCCGCCAAAACTGCGCCCAAGGCAAACATCGCCGCCGGGGCCGCCGCTTGACCCAACAGATTGCTAAAGCCGCCAATGAAATGTGGCAATCCCAATCCGGATGCAGAAAACAAAAGCCCCACAATGATCGAAACAATCAGCGGATTTTTGGCAATAGAAAGCGAAATATCCCCCAACATATGCGGGCGCAATCCCCCCGTTCGGGACACGTCAATAATCGACGTGGCAAACGGAATTAAAATCGCAACATCAATCAAAACCATGATCGACAACGGGGCGGCGACAGATTGCCCCAAAACCGTGACCAGCACCGGAATGCCTAAAAATCCAATATTTCCATAACACCCCGCCAACGCCATGATCGCGGCTTTATCGGATTTTGCACGAAACAACAGTTTCGCCGCAATCCAGCCAAGCACAAAGACGATGCTGCCCGCGACCAAAAGAGCAAGCATAAACGTGTTTTCCAAAAGCACCTTTTCAAACGGTGTTTCGGCCATTTTGCTGAATAACAGCGCGGGCAAAGCAAAATAATAAACAAAGCGGTTAAGCCCGTGCACACCCGCGCTGTCCAACAACGCAAAGCGAGTCGCGATAAAGCCCATCACCACAAGGGCAAAGAACGGCAAGATTATGGTGATCAGGTCGGTCATGCGAAAACCTTAGGGAATCAAAATGGTTGATCCTGTGGTTTTTCGAGATTCCAAGGCTGTATGAGCCTCGCCCACATCCGCCAAAGCAAATTCCTGATGAATTTCAATTTTGACGACCCCAGAGGAAACCACTTCAAAAAGATCGTTGCTCATGCTGACCAAATCTTCGCGTTCGGCAATGTAGGCAAACAACGAAGGCCGCGTGACAAACAACGATCCCTTAGCCGCCAAGATACCGGGCGAAAATGGGTCCACAGGGCCAGAGGCATTGCCAAAGGTGACCATCATGCCCAACGGTTTCAGACAATCTAAGCTGTCCATAAAGGTGTCTTTGCCAATGGAATCATAAACAACATTGACGCCTTTTCCGGACGTGATCTCTTGCACCCGGTCTTTGAAATTTTCTTCGCGGTACAAAATCGTATGGTCGCACCCGTGCGCGCGCGCCAGTTCGGCTTTTTCTTGCGACCCCACCGTGCCAATCACCGTGGCCCCCAAATGTTTGGCCCACTGACACACAATCAAACCAACCCCACCGGCAGCGGCGTGCATTAAAATGGTATCGCCGGCTTTCACAGTATAGGTGCGGCGCAACAGGTATTGTGCGGTGAGGCCTTTTAACATCATCGCGGCGGCGGTTTTGTTAGAAATCGTGTCCGGTAATTTCACCAAATGTTCGGCGGCAATCACGCGGGCCTCGGCATACGCGCCAATCGGGGCGGACACATAAGCAACCCGGTCGCCAACGCTTAGATCGGTTACGCCTTCACCAACCGCTTGGACCGTGCCCGCGGCTTCTTTACCCAACCCCGAAGGCAATTCCGGCAAGGCATACAATCCGGTGCGCATGTACACATCAATGAAATTCAAACCGCACGCATCTTGTTTGATCAGGACTTCGCCCGGACCGGGACTGGCAACATCCACGTCCACCAATTTCATGACTTCGGGGCCGCCATAGGCGTCGATACGGATGGCTTTACTCATGGAAAAAATCCTTTTTTTAAAGTTTGTTCGAACGGTTTTGCAAACGGTCTTGGATAATCATATCCGCCGCTTTTTCAGCAATCATAATAATCGGGCTACAGGTATTACCCGACGTGATGGTTGGCATAATCGATCCGTCCACCACGCGCAGACCTTGAACCCCATGAACCCGCAAACGGGCATCCACCACGCTCAGATCATCATAGCCCATCTTGCACGTTCCCACGGGATGAAAAATGGTCGAGGCGATGTTTCCGGCTTCACGCACCAAATCTTCATCGCTGACGTGCTCGGGTCCGGGAAGAATTTCTTGGGGTTCATAGAATGCCACAGCCGGGGCCGCCATAATCTGGCGGGTCATTTGAATAGACTTTGCCGCAACGTCGCGATCTCGTTTGGCCGACAAATAATTCATCACCAATTTTGGTTGTTCTTGCGGGTCCAGACTTTGAATATGAATATGCCCACGGCTTTCGGGGCGCAAATTACAAACCGAGGCCGTAATGGCCGGAAACGGGTGCAACGGGTCGCCAAGTTTGTCGGTCGATAACGGTTGAATATGCCATTCCAGATTGGGGAATTTTTCATACTCATCGCTTTTCGAAAACAAGCCCAACTGGCTGGGCGCCATCGACAAGGGACCGCTGCGATTGAACGCGTATTCCAAACCCATCAGAATTTTGCCAAAGATTGAATTGGCTTTTTGATTGAGCGTCACCGCATTTTTAACTTTAAAGACGGTGCGAATTTGCAGGTGGTCTTGCAGGTTAGCGCCAACGCCTTTTCGCTCGTGCAACACGGGAATGTCAAAACGCTTTAAGACCTCGGGATCACCAATGCCCGACAGTTCCAAAATTTTAGGTGAATTCACCGCCCCGGCCGCCAACAGCACTTCAAGATTAACAAGCGCCCGAAAATGTTTCCCTTTGTGGGTATAGTCAACACCCGTCACCCGTTTGCCATCCAACACAAGTTTGGATGTGAGCGCGCGGGTGATGACGGTCAGATTTTTGCGGCCTAAGGCTGGTTTTAAAAAACCCTTGCCCGTATGCCAGCGCACCCCGCGTTTTTGATTAACCTCAAAATACGCCGAGCCTTCGTTGTCTCCGGTATTCATATCATCGCTGGGATGAATGCCCACTTGGTCGGCGGCGTCCCTGAATTTTTCTAAGATGTCCCATTTCAGGCGCTGGCGTTCAACGCGCCATTCTCCGCCCACATTGTGCAGATCGGATTTTCCGTGAAAGCTGTCTTCGGATTTCAGGAAATAGGGCAACACATCGTCCCAGCCCCATCCGACATTGCCCATTTGCCGCCACGTATCATAATCGCCCGATTGTCCGCGCATATATATCATGCCGTTGATCGACGAACTTCCACCCAGCACCCGGCCCCGTGGATAATTCAACACCCGGCCGCCAAGTCCTGGATCGGGGGCGGTTTTCATCATCCAATCGGTGCGCGGATTGTTCATGGTGTACAGATAACCAACCGGAATGTGTATCCACGGATAGGTATCTTTGCCCCCGGCTTCGATCATCAGAACGCTGAATTTTGGGTCCGCACTCAAACGATTGGCCAGCACGCACCCCGCCGTGCCGCCCCCGATGATCACGTAATCAAAGGGGCCTATCTGTTGCATTGGCGTGTTGACCGTATTGACCATGCCGTGACCTTTCAAAGACAAAGAATATACCCTTTGGCTTAGCGCAGGAAAAGGCAAGTGGCAATGCGCACGCTTTGAAACGTCCTCGCATTTCCCCATCGTGGAACCAGACACACAAACGCCCCACAAAGCGGCAACTCTGTGGGGCGTCAAAAGATGGCGTTAACCAACTTAGGGGAGATTGTTTTTTAGCAAGTCGCGGACTTATTAGGTCGGGCATGCTTCACATTTGCAAAAGCATTTTTCAAGGCGACGTTCAAAAAATCGCTCAAAAGCTCGCGTAAATATTCACCACGAACGGCCTTCGCTTGGTTTACAACATCAATGGCATCAACAGTGTTATAGGTCTTGTTTATCATAATGATTACTCCATATACTTATGGGCGAATAATCTGTACGCGCCCTCTTGTTCGGGTTGTTGGTATGCAGTATATGCATTTTAGGCCGGGTCGGAAGCGTCAATATAGGGGGTCAGGTATGCACCCGATGCATAGCCAGTTAACCCCGCTGCCCATGAAGCTGATATTAAGCAGGCCTTTTTTTCTGCATCGAACGGGCGTAAGATGAGAATCYGAATACAGGAAAGATGATCACCAAAATGGAACTCGCCCCCTTCTCGCCCTATGTTTGCAAGCCGACCGACGCCACGCGTCACGCCATTGCGCGCCAAGTGATGGACCCGACCGACGCCATGACCGATCAAATCATTGATGGCTTTATCCAAATCATCGCTATGGAAGGCCCGATTTTGTCGTCTCGACTGTTTACTCTGTACGCCAAAAAAGGCGGCATTGTTAAGCTGACGTCGCACGCCGCAAAACGCTTTTTTCAGGCCCTCCGCAAAGCCACATTGGCGCACAAAATTTCCATGGAATTAGACATTGATGTCAAAGGTGCCGCCGCTTTGTTGTGGTTGCCTTCCATGAAACGGGTGCAGCTTCGCGAATATGGAAATCGTGGCTTTGATGATATTCCGGCATCGGAATTGGGCGAAGTGATGTTTGAATTGGCCGCCGAATCCACGGACGAAAAACATCCTCTGTATCTCAATATCGCCGAATTTTACGGCCTGTCTCACCTGCCCAAAAATGCAGAAGCCCGCTTGGACGCTGTCTATAAAGCGTATTTGGGTTAGAAAAAAACCAGCCCCGAATGGGCGCTGGCCTTTTTCTCCCAGACTTAGTCTCTCCTTGAAAACTAAGTTATGGTGAAATCGTTTATGTCTAAATCGGGCAAGGCCTGAGCTTCGGCCATTTCGGCGGCTTCGGCGGCGGGGGCTGAAAACATACTGCTGAATGTGGTGATCGCCCCGGCTTCGCTAAGAACTTGCAAGTCCGCTGGCTGGGCACCGGGGACCTGAACGGCTTCACCCGGTTCGTCTGTCCAGCCATTAAGGATTGAATTGAAGGTTGTTTTACTCGAATTTAAGTCTAAAGAAAGCGTGCCCAAAGCCATCATAGGCCTCCCATTTCAAACGAACTGGCCTTAAATTGGCCCAAAAGCATGAAATGATTTTTGCCCCGAAATGACCATTCAAAGCACTCTAAAACAGCCCAAAATTCAATGAATCAGGCTATTTGTATGATTCATTCAATGTGAGTATCATGGTATTCAACAGGGATAGATTTAACTGCGCTAAACACATGCAGGCAAAAGTTTTGAGGATTGTATTATAAGAGTTAAAAGGTCACTGCCGTGCGGGACGTTTTGGACCTGAGCTGTAGATTTTGCCCTTAAATTCCTTTTCCACCCCCGACGAATGGACCATTGCGCGGGATAAATATCAGTTCTAGCCTTGCGAAACGAAAGTTTTTATCGTTAAATCAAGGGCATTAGGGATAAAGGCCACACATTTAAATGAGCGTCATACTTGATCAAACCGATGACCTATTGCTCGCCCAGACGGAAATCCGTCACCTGAAAAACACCATTCAGGCCCTGCGCGAGGAAATGGAACGTGTGCGTTTTGACAAAGATGAGGCCGTATCGACCGCCGTTTCTGAATCCAATAAGGAAATTCAACAACTGCGCGCCACGGCCATTGCCCTGCGCGACAGATTGGAAAGTTTGGGCTTTGATAAAGATGAATCTGTTCAATCGGCGGTGAAAGATGGCAAAGACGAAGCCGGACAGTTGCATAAAACCATTCAAACAATGCGCGACGAAATGGATGACGTGAAATTTAAATATGAAGACAAAATGGAACAAATGACCCGTGACGCGCGCGACGAACATAAACAGCTTCACGGCACCATTCAAAGCCTTCGCGATCAAATAGACGCAAGTAAAAGCACTTAAATTAATAACACTGGGGAAAGACCATGGCGGATACGCCAAAGGCACTTAAAAACAGCGGCTCGACAAAACTTAAACATCCCAAACGCGATCTCAAAAAACGCGTAACCGTTAAACATGTCGATGACGCGGGCGAAGTATCCGATCGCAAACTTTCTCAAGCTGAGCGCAAACGCTTGGTTCGCGCCGAAATGTTGCTGGATTTGTCCCACCAAATGGCGGGCATCGAAACCTTGGACGGTGTGTTGCGGGAACTGGTGAACATTGTTTCTGAACACACCAACGCCGAACGGTCATCCTTGTTTTTAAACGATACCGAAACGGGTGAATTGTATACCCGCGTGGTGCAAGGCGATAACATTCGCGAAATTCGTATTTTGAATGACAGTGGCATTGCGGGTTGGGTGTTTTCCACCGCCAAAGGCCGCATTATCGACGAACCCCACGACAATCCTCATTTCAACAAATCCATTGACGAACAAACGGGCTTTTACACCCAATCCATCCTGTGCGCCCCGATCATGACGGTAAAGGGCGAAATCATCGGCGTGGTTCAGGCTTTGAATAAAACGCTCAAGGATCAGCCTGTTAAATTTAATGAAGAAGACTTGGATTTCTTGCAAGACATTGCTACCCAGGCCGCCGTGGCGTTGCAAAGCACCGAATTTGTCGAACGCATGCAACGCAAACGCACCCAAGAAATGGAATTTCTGGATGTGGTATCCGACGTCACGTCGGAAATCAATCTGAATGCTTTGCTGGCCAAGGTCATGGGCGAAGCCACCCGCATGTTGAATGCGGAACGCTCAACCTTGTTTCTCAACGACGATAAAACCAACGATCTTTGGTCCATGGTCGGCGCGGGGCTGGACGCCACCGAAATCCGTTTCCCCAATCATTTGGGCATTGCCGGGGCGGTCTATACATCGGCTGAATCCATCAACATCCCCTATGCTTACGCCGATCTTCGTTTTAACCCGGCGTTTGACAAACAAACCGGATATTTCACCCGCTCGATTTTGTGCACGCCCGTGGTCAACAAAACCGGTAAATGCATTGGGGTGACCCAGGTGCTCAACCGCAAAGGTGGCCCGTTCACCGACGAAGACGAACAACGCCTGAAAGCGTTTACCGCGCAAATTGCCATTGGTTTGGAAAACGCCAAGTTATTCAACGATGTGCAAAACATGAAAAACTATAACGAAAGCATGCTGGAAAGTATGTCGAACG
>NVSZ01000121.1 GCA_002732845.1 Rhodospirillaceae bacterium | reverse complement strand
AAACGGGTGCCTTGCGGCAAGGGTGGATTTCAATAAAAACATCGTTTTTCGGGGGCTTAGGTTGAAAAGCAGGGGAACCTTTAATTTTAGGGTCTGTAAAAAAACTTGATCTAGGGCTTGCGTTGAACGAAATCGTGGGTTAGTTTCCGCCCGCTTTCGCAAATCAACCGCGAAGCCTATGCACCCATAGCTCAGCTGGATAGAGCATCTGACTACGAATCAGAAGGCCGGGCGTTCGAATCGCTCTGGGTGCACCAGTTTCTGAAAGGCCGTCTCTAATTTAGAGGCGGCCTTTTTTCTTTAATGTGTTGTTTCTAAATGTCTTAATAAAGCTTAAATCATAATCCATTTAGCGAGTAGGCCTTGGCGTATTCATGAGTTACACTGCGGTCCAGAACGATTTTGCGGGGAAATATGGACGACGAAGACTCATGGTCCGAATGGATGGCTCAAGCCCAAAATGGCGATGGACAAGCCTATCAAAGCTTATTGTTGGCTATTTTGCCACGGGTGCGAGCGATTGTCGGGCGGCGTGTTTCAGACCCCACACGCGCAGAAGACGTGGTGCAAGAAGTTTTGCTGTCTGTGCACAAAAATCGTCATACATATGATCCAAAATTGAAATTTGCGCCGTGGTTACACATTATTGCCCAGCGCCGGACCCTTGATTATCTTCGGAAAATCTATCGTCAGGGGGCTCGAGAGGTGCTTGTGGATGAATACCCTGAAACCTTTATGGTTGATGGCGCGAATACCATTGAAGACGAGGCCTTGGCTTTTGACGATATTGATCGTTTAAAGGCGGCCATGGACAAATTACCGCCCGGACAACGCCAGGCGGTTAATTTCTTGAAGTTGCAAGAAATGAGCCTGAAGGAAGCTTCCGCGGCCAGTGGCATGACGGTGGCTTCCCTGAAAGTTTCCATGCATCGCGGCCTAAAAGCCCTGCGCGCGGAAATGGCCGAAGAAGGTGAATGATGACAAAAACGCTAAGAATGACGACACAGATGACGGTAGACATGAAAACAGATAATCTCATTGCCCAGTTGGCGGGTGGTTTAGAACCCGTGAAGCGTATGTCTCACCCGGGGGTCCGGATGTTGGGTTGGATCGCGTTGGCTTTGCCCGTATCGTTGTTTTTGGGCGCCATGTTGGAAGATCAAAATATTCTGTTTGCCCTTGAACGCATTCAAGACCCCAGCCTTTTGACAGAACTGATCGCTATTTTTGCAACGGCTTTGACGGCAGGCTATGCCGCGTTGTGCTGTGCGCAACCGGGCCGCAGCACCAAAGCGTGGATGTTGCCTGTGTTCCCATTCATAGCGTGGCTGTATTTAATTGGTGAAAATTGCCTGAGCCTGTACGAACAAATAGGTCCGGATCAATTTTCTTTTGCCCCCATCTGGGCATGTTTCCCGGCGATTGCCACCACGGGCTTTGCGCCGGCTTTGGTGATGGTGATATTGTTACGGCGCGGTGTGCTGGGTCAGCCCACCATCAGTGCGGCTTTGGCGGCTCTGGCGGCGGCGGCGTTGGGCGCGGTTGGCTTGCGCCTGTATCATGAACCCGATGCGACGGTGATGTTGTTGATGTGGGAATTGATTGCGACCATCACGCTGATGGCGCTGACCAGCTTGGTCTTTGGCTATATTTATCGCCGGGGCTGAAATACGCTTTTATTCTTTCGGCACATCTTCTTTTTCTTCGTCATCGTCTTCGGCCAGCCACCACATGGCGGGGTCGTTGTCTTTTGATGAACTGGACTTTTCGGGCAAACGGGCTTGAGCGTGTTGAATGTTGCGTTCCGTTTGCTTGGCCATGCGTGATAGCCCTAAGGTATCATAGACATCCCGAGCCCCCATAAAGGCGTTGAGCGCCGTTTCATAGTATTGTTCTTCGTGGGTCATGCGGCCCAACAAAAACAATGCACCGCCCATGGTGTTTTGGGTGGCCGCCCATAAGGTTGGGTGGATTTCGCGGGTGCGGACTTTCAAAGCTTGTTCACAGGCCGTAACGGCGCGTTCAATGACTTCGGTATTGCCCAGTTCCCGGCCCAGAACTTGCGCAACCTGACCCAAATTGTTCATGGTATCGGACCACAGCAACGGCGTGGAATGCATGGTCAGAACTTTTAACGCGTGTTGAAAAGCCGTCAGGGATTCTTTTAAGCCCGCCGTCTCTCCGCTTTTGATATCCAATCGATAAAGAACTTCACCCAGACGGTTTTGCGTGGTTGCCCACGGAAATGGGGTGGTGGCTTGGCTGAAAACGCCCAAGGCCTCACGGTACGCTGAGGCGGCTTTGTTAAGCATTTCCGCATCATCGGAACGTTCGCTCAAAGCCTGAAAAACGGTGCCCAGATTGCGCTGCAGATAAGCCCAGTTTGCGGGGTTTTCGGTGCGCACAGTGCCGTTTAGGGCTTGTTCATAGGCTTGGGCTGCGCGGGTATAGACTTCACCGCCGGGAAATAAGTGGCCAAACGTTGCTAAAGCATTGCCAAAGGCGGCCTGAACCGAAGCCTGTTCGCGCATGGTGAAATCTTTGGGAATGCGGTCAATGTCTTGGGCTGCGCGTTCCAAAGCATGCGCCACCAAATTCTGACACGTTTGAGATTTTTTTTGTTTGATGGTTTTGATCGCGGCCAAAGCCGTCGCCACCAGCAATCCGCCGATAGCTTCTGGATCAAAGCCCACGGGTAAATTCAACGATTGAAACGGTGAAATGGTGCCCGCGGAATCGTTGTCGATGGGGGGCGGGGCGGCAAAGTGAATAAAAAAGGTCGTGCCGGGGGGTGGAATATCGCCCCATAAAACCAAATCCACATCCATTGTGCTGACCCAGCCCATGGCTTGAGCACAGGCGGCGGGCAAGACTTGGGTGCGATCAACGTCGGGGTTCAACAGCGGTTCTTCGCGAAAGATTCTGGCGACCACGCCGTCTAAATCTTGAAAGACCGCCGCCAATTCCCGGGCATGGTCTTGGCCTAAGGCATCAATAAACGGGGCAATGGCGATGTGTAATTCATTGCCCGTCAGAGCCTTGCCAAACAGTCGTGAAAAAAATCCCGACTTCTTTTTCGAAGGCGTTTTGGCGGCCACATTATCTTCGACCGGGCTGTCGTCGTGTTTAAATTCGTCGCTCATGCGTTAGTCTGTACCTTTTAAAACATTTGTCAGGGCCAGACGAAGGGCGCTGGTAACATCGGCCCACGTATCATCAGGGCCTTTGCGAAAATGGGTCATACTTGCGTACCACGGGCTGTCGTCGCGATTTTCCAGCCAACACCAATCGGCACCAGGGCGGGTCAGTACCCATACGGGTTTGCCCATGGCCCCGGCAACGTGCGCGGCAACCGAATCGACGCAGATCACCAAATCAAGCTGTTCGATAAGACCCGCCATGTCGCCAACATCCATGATCGATGATCCGGCTTGGTCGATTAACGGCTCGAACCCTAAATCACTAATGTCCTTGGTGCCTTGGCCCAATTCTAACGATATCAATTGAATATGGGGAATGCCAAACAGTTCAGCAAGGTCTTCCAGATTTGCATCGGCGGGGTGGCGCGGACCTTTTGCGGATCTTCCCGACCATTCACCCGACCACACCAAACCCACGGCCAAGCGCGTATCTTCAGAAATGTCGAGCTTTTGTCCGGTGAATGTAGGGATGGATAAATAGCCGTCTTGAGCGGGCACGTTATCGACCTGAATACCCAGCACGCGAGGTAGGCTGAGCAATGGAATTTGCAGGTCCACGCTCTCGACCGGAGCGCCCAAATTTGGTGTGCTCTGAATATCCGGCGATGCGCTCAGCAATTGATTAAAGTGCGGCGGGGATTCAAACAGCACCCGCGCGCCCCTTTTTTTCAAGGTCCGGGCAAAGCGTAAATATTGCACCAAAGTACCTTCGCTGCCTTCGTAATTGATGAGGATGGTTTTGTCTTGAAGGTCTTCGCCTTGCCACATTGCAATGTTTGGGCGGCGTGGATCGCGGCCTTTTAAATCCAGACGGGCTTCTAATTCATCAAAGCCTTCGGTCCAATCGCCCAGACGTAATAACGCTGCGCCATGTTGTGCGCGGGCGGCGGGGAAATTTTGTTGAAGCTTTAAAGCTTGGGCAAAATGCTGGCGGGCGTCTTGCGTTCGTCCTACATCGGCCAAGGCTCGCCCGGCACTGAAATAGGCCTTGGCTGATTTTGGGGCATTTTTTACGGCGCGCATGTGGGCCTGAACCGCGCGCTCATATTCCCCCAAATCATGAAGCGCATTGCCCATGTTGGTGTACACACTGGCGCTGCCCGGCGACAGGCTCAAAGACCGCCGATAACACGCCAAGGCGGCTTGGGGCCGTGCCCGGGCACGCAGCGCCACACCTAAATTATTGTAAATTTCAAACGCATTGGGAGCCAACCGAATGGCCAACGCATAGCCTTTGATGGCTTCGCTTACTTTCCCCGCCTGATGCAGGGCGATGGCGCGTTTGTACAAACGCTGGGATTCGGCCTCAGGCGTCTGTTTGGTGGGCACAGCTTGTTGCGTTGTCGCCATGAAATATCCGAACACATAATAACAGTTCGTGCAGTATCCAATTTAAGAGCCTGAAATTCAAGAAAAAGCGCGGTTCATCAATTTTGCTCTATTTTGAGATGGGCGTGCGGGCGGGAGCGGCGTACACTGTGGAAATGACGTATTACGATATGCCCCTGTGGCGTCCCCCTTCCGAAGGCCCCAATCTGATCATCCAAGCGACGCTGGGATGCAGCTTTAATGCCTGTACATTTTGTTCCATGTACAAGACCAAAACCTATGTAGAACGGCCTATAAGCGCCATTTTTGCCGACATCGAAGAGGCCGCCAAAGACTGGCCCGATGCCACCCGGGTATTTCTGGCCGATGGCGATGCGTTGGTTTTGCCGATGGATATTTTGGAGCAAATTTTGGATAAATTGGCGGCAACGTTTCCAAATTTGCAGCGGGTGACGTGTTATGCGACGCCGATTAATATCAATAAAAAAAATATGGATACTTTAAAGAGACTCCGTGAAAAACGCCTGAACATGGTTTATCTGGGCCTCGAATCGGGATCGAACGAGATTTTAAAGCGAATCCACAAGGGCTCTGCCAAGGCCATGGAAAAGGCTTTGAAGGGGGCAGACGAAGCGGGCTTAAAAGTCTCCGCCACGGTGATTTTGGGCCTCGGCGGAAAAACCCATTGGCGCGAACATATCACCCAGACCGCCAACCTCATCAACCGCCAACCGCCAAGATTTTTATCGACCCTGCAATTGGGTCTGGACGAAGACGTCGAAGAAAGATT
>NVSZ01000024.1 GCA_002732845.1 Rhodospirillaceae bacterium | reverse complement strand
GCACYTTCTGCGCCACCAACCTTTGCCCCYTGAACYGCAGARTTYGCRTTTGCATTTTGMGYGGCTTTKGCMTCRGAATTATTRGCKGCAAGCTTYGCCGCATCGGCYWGRGCCGCYTGMAAYWRRGMTTGYTGYTGGTTTTGRGCYTGAGCATCRGCRCCRTTTTGACCRCCCGRATTATGCGMAGCSAYYKSTTGGGYTTGKCCTTTKGTRGMSGCTTGKGCYGTGGTYGRRGTYAGRCTKTCGCCATCTGTTTTNWRRGTWKSTTGGNCCSGCTAAATTWGCSGTSGGCTTACTGASCARTTCTTCAGATTGCTTGGTGACCGTGACGTTCACGTTCAAAGCCTGATTCGGGCCAACTTTTTTGGCCAGATCGGCGGCCTGTTGTTGAGCAACGGTGGGGCCTTTGGCGKCTTCTGCTTGGGCATCGGCTTTGAGATGGGTGTTGGGGCCGTTTTGGGCTTGCGTGGATGCGCCTTTTGATTTTTTAGCGGCGGTGCCAAGGTCGGTCATATCCGAAGTTTCTTCTCCAGTATTTTGACCACCTGCGACATTCTGTGCAARCTGATTGCCTTGCTGCGCTTTTTGTTTAGAGCCGGTGTCGTTTGAGGCTGTTTTGACCGTCGATGTCTCTTTGGCTAAAACCTGGGCGACTTCGCCGACACTGACTTGTTGCACGGCGGCAATTTGGGCTTGTTGGCCGACCGCTGTGTCTTGTGGCTGTGTTTCTTGCGATGCAGTTGATTGAACACCGTCACCATCTTGGCTTTCTGCGCCTTCGTTGCGCGAAGATTGATCGGCACTGGCCCCAGTGTCGGTGTTATCTGTGTGTTGTTCGACCGGGCCATCTTGTTGTTGGGTGTCACGTGGGGCGTCGTTGATGGAAACATCATCACGGACCGGAGCCTCGTGGCGGTCTGTCGGGGCCTGGGCCTGTTCACGCGGCGCCGGGGCCTCATTTTGTTGGGGGCGGTCGGATAAATAATCTGAATTGGGTTCGCGAGGAACCTCTGTGCGCACATTTGTTGTGTCTTTTAAGGTGCCGACAAAGGTGTTTGCGCCATTTGGCGTAAATGACTGCCCGGCTTTTTTCATGCGTGCGGCAACGGCAGCGGAAAAATCACCGATCAATTGCTCGGCGGTCCCAGATTTGGGCGTGCCATTTGCATTGTTATCAACATAATCTTGTTTAGTACCTGCGACATCCATTGCACGTGATCCTCATAAATTTATTAACTCGGTTTAATATATGCATAGCGCATGCCAACTTTGCATTTCGTATTAAGGTATTGATTTAATTTGGTTTGTTTGGAGTTTGGCCCGAACTTGAGTGGGGTGAGGTGCCGTGGTTAGAAAAATTTACCCACTCAACTAAGCACATTTTGCCCCAACCCAAACGGCAGTCCCAATAGCAATTTTGGCCCCGTTCATGGCGTTGATGATCAGGATGTTGGTGCGGTATTGGTGTGGTGTTGGCGAAAGGGTATATATATAATGTGTAAGGCATAAGGTGGATGCGGGGGACTGGTCAAATTAGCCAAGATAGGGGTTGTATTATTATTTCGATCTGTTAACATGATCGGTGAATTAATGTTTCCAGCAAAAGGCTGGGGCACGGGTCGTAGAATTAACGGCTCTAAATATAATCTCAGAAAGGAGATTGATATGTCTGACATCACCCTTACATCCGCTATGCGCCAAAACTTGCTGTCGCTTCAAGGCACGGCAAAGCTTATGGATATGACCCAGAACCGTATTTCTACGGGTTTGAAGGTTTCCTCTGCGCTGGATAATCCAACTTCATACTTTACCGCCAAAGGCCTGAGCAACTCGGCTTCGGATTTAGCGACCCTCAAAGATTCCATGGGCCAGGGCATTAGCGCGATTGAATCCGCCGACAAGGCGTTGACTTCAATCACCAGCTTGATTGAACAAATGAAAGGTTTGACGTCCAGTGCTCAAGGTTCCACCAGCGCAACAGAACGCGCCAGCTTGGCCGCTCAGTTCGATGGTATGCGTGGACAAGTCGATAAGTTGGCTTTGGATGCTTCTTACAGTGGTAAAAACTTGGTCAACGGTCGTGGCAATATCACAGGTGGTACGTTTATCGATACGGCTGCTGCTGCTGAAACCAGCCTTTCCGGTGTTTCTGCTGGCGGAATTGCCCGTACGGGTACAGACACCAATCTCGGTGATTATGCCATTACTGTTCAACAAAAAGTGAACAACTTGAATACGTCCGTTACGGGTACGACTGATGTCTCTCTTGATGCTGGTTTAACCAATGCATCGGCTGTTGAATTCTTTGTTGATGGCGTTAGTGTCGGCACAGCAACAACGGCCGCAGAAGCTGGTAGTGCATTTGCGACGAAAATTAGCAATCTTTCAGCTGATTTGACGGCTTCTGTTGATGGAACAACTGGTTTCTTAACTGTAACGGCTGCGGAAGGCAAATCGCTTGAAATTCGCGGTACAGACGCCTTCTTTACCGATTCTGGTTTGACCGAAGGTTTGCAAAATGACACCACGGGCGCACAAGTCAAAGACTTGACGAGCGATCTTGGTATTTACGGCGCAGAAATTTATGCCAGTGTTAGTGGCTATACGGATGACGCGACCAGCAGCAACGTTACATTTTCTGTTAGTGGCACAAACCTTACGATTACCGATGGTGCCAGCGGCAATTCAACGGTTGTTAGCACCGCGATCTTCGGTTCTGCGGGTACGGATGTTGTCGCGGTTGGCGATTTGAATGTCAATTTTGTAACATCAACAGCCACTGAAAATGCCAATGCTGCTCCAACCGTAGCGACGGGTGCTGTGGCTCAGGCTCAAGCGGGTACGTTGGTGATTGCTGGCGGTACACAAGTGAACCAAGTGGATACGGCAACTCTCTCCGGCACTATCGAAGAAGGTGATACATTTAAACTTACGATCGGAACCGAGGATTATACCTACGCAGCAACAGAAGCTGATGTGAAAACTGCGAATGGTAATAATGCTACCCTCACTACAGCTGTAAGAGATGCTTTGTTAACGCTGGCGAACGTAGGTACTGGAACCCATGGGGTGACAGTTACAACCAGTGGCACAGATGCGTTTACCCTCACGGGGTCTAGCCAAGCTAGCTTTACCTCATCTGTAACGGCAACAGATCATGGCACTGACTCTCCTGCCGTTGGCATTGCGTATGCCGCTGGTACTTTAGGGGTTGCCGAAACTGCGGGTACATCTACCATYCAGTTGTCTGGTAATGTTCAGGTTGGTGATACATACAGCGCCGTGGTTGACGGTACTACGTACTCACACTCAGTYGTCGTTGCTGACATTACGGCTGGCAATAACGCAACCAGTTTAGCAACAGTTGCAACTGCGTTAGCTGCGTTAATTAATGTTAACGGTAACCTGAGTGCCGCTGCAGYCACTGATACTATTACTTTAACGCACTCCGCTGATTATACGGTTACGAGTGTTACGGCAACGGCTCGAGCTACGGATGCAACAGAAACGTTTTCTGTTGCAAATACAACGGCTGCAAGTAAAGGCTATGAAGCTGGTGATGCATTTACGGTTGTCGTTGATGGGACAAGCTACGTCCATACATTGGCTGCATCATCCACGGCAGCAGAGGCTGGAACAGCATTTTTAACGGAACATAAAGCTGCGATTGAAGCCGCTCACAATGTGACGATTGCAAATGCTGCAACGCCTAATGGTACATTGACGGTGACGTCGGATACCATTGGTGATGCGTTTACACTGACGTCAACCATTTCGACCAATGTTGGTAATACCACGACGGAAAGTATCACTGCTAACGCAACGGCAACTCAGGTAAATGTTGCGGCATCGGCGACTGCTCAGATCAACTCTGCAGTTGATGATGGTGATGTCTATTCCATTACCGTTAATGGTACCACCGTAAGCTATACGGCGACGACTACGGACACGACCGCAGAATTGGTTGCTACGGGTCTTAAGAATGTTATTAATAATGACGCAACCCTTAGCGCTCTTCTTGATGACGTAACAACCGATGGTTCTGGTCAGTTAACGCTTACGGAAGCTGGTAATGGTGCATCACTTTCTGTTTCGGGTTCGGCAACAGATGCTGCTGTGTCCTTGGGCAATGGTACGGGCACATCTTCTACCCAAGCTCTGAAAAACTTGACTACTGGCACGGTCACTGGTGATACGCGTATCCAAGTGACTTCTGGTGGTGTAACCGAAACGGCGGATGTTAATACCGACAGCACCGTTGCCGTTTCGATTTCCAACGCAGCTTGGGGCAGCACCTTCTCGTTCACGGGTGATGATGCAAGCATGGTGGCTGGTGAAACAGCAACCGTGAGTGTCACTAACCCAACGGGTGCTGGTGCCAACGATATGAAGGTTACCTTCAACGTTGACAACACGGCCTTCGTGAACACCACGGCTGTGGATGCAAGTGCTTCTGGTCTTGCGGTTAACGCGGCCGCTGGCGGTTGGGCAACAACGGCCAATATCCAAACCAGTATCGATCAGCTGACTTCTGCTGTCACATCACTGCGTAGTTTTGAACAAGCTTTGTCGACCAACTTGGGTATTATCCAAACCCGTGAAGATTACACCTCTAACTTCATTAACGTTCTTCAGTCTGGCGCTGATAAGCTGACCATGGCTGATACAAATGAAGAAGCTGCCAATATGTTGGCTCTTCAAACCCGCCAACAGTTGGGTATCCAATCGCTCTCAATGGCCTCTCAGGCTGCTCAGAGTATTCTTGGCCTCTTCCGTTAAGAGGTTCGACGATAATGACGGCAGGGGAGCCGGTGGCTCCCCTGTAGTTCATTAAGCCTCTAGCTTTAGGAGCAGGGATAATCCCTGAAAAACAATGGCCTTAACCGTAAGCCTGCATCAAGACGAACGTATAATCGTTAATGGCGCCGTGATTGCTCTGGGCAAACACAACGGCCAAATTGTTTTTTTAAACCATGCCCGTATTTTGCACCAACAACATGTTTTGTCCGAAGAACAAATTCTGGGCGCTATGCAAGCCGATGACAAACCGTACAATGACAGTTGGTTTTATTTTGTTATTCAATTAATTTATATTGATCCAGACGCAGCCGATCAGTACATCGAAAAGTTGACGGAATTGGCGTCTGTATTAAGTGAAGAAAATCCAGAAAAAATTACAGAAATTAATGAAATTTTCTCATTTACAATAGAAGGTGAGTTATACCAAGCTTTGAAAGCTTGTCGGACCACCTTCCCTGATTGTTTAGCGATGCTGAAAAAAACTGAAGGTGCAGATAACGTAGACCCTAAATAGGGAGAATAAAATGAGCTACCCGTCGAAACAATACGATCAAACACCTTCCCATAATGCGGATCCCCGTGAAATTGAATCTTGGGCTTTGCTGAAATCAGCTCTGCAGCTTGAAAACGCTTGTCGCAATACTGAAAACTCCAACGAATTGCGTGAATGTCTGCGCCAAAATCAGGTGCTTTGGACGATTTTTCAAGCCTCTGTTGCCGCCGAAGATTGCGTTTTACCCGCCGATCTGCGTGAAAATATTTTACGCCTTTCGGTGTTTGTAGATGGCCGGACCTTTTCATGTCTTGGCGATTTGGAACCTAAAAATGTGCAGGCACTCATTGATTTAAATCGAAATGTTGCCATGGGCTTAAAAGTGAACCCAGAGGCCGCACAACAAAACCAAGGCGAAGATACGAGCAAAATTGCGCAACCAACTGATCGTCTGAATGCCATAGACGTCTAAGGCAACCGACCGTTTCGTGGATGGAGTAATTGTTATGGCTGATATAATCACCGGACTGGATAAAAATGCAGGGGGCCCAAAGATTTGGACCCGCGAAGGTCGTGATGTTAATACTGCCGATAATTTTCAAACCGCACGTCTGATCGGAACGGTCCGTTTAGAACATAGTCGCCTGAATGCTTTTTCATCCATTTCTGTTGGCGAAACCGAAGATAATTTTAAATTTAAAGTGGCGTCACGCGGTCCTCTTCGTTTGGGCAAAAACATGGAAGAGGATAATTTACGGGTACAGGTCTATAATGGCTCTAAACGCATCATCGCCGACAGCGATCCCACGGCGGGCCGTAAATATGATCGTTATTTGGAAATGATCTCGGACAAGGGCTCAACGGCTGATCGTGGCAATTATTATATCCGCATATCTCGGATCGATAGCGATGATACTTCGGCTGACTCGAACTATACGTTTCAGTTGCAAATGGGGACTCAAGTCAAAAACGATTATGAAACCATTGAATATAAAGCCAAGGAATTGAAACCTGGCGAAATGCCACCAACAATCGACCCAACCGCAGNTGCCGTTCCCTCGGCTTCAACATTGATGGGGCAAGGCCTGTCGGCAATGTTGGATGATGCCATGGCAAATTTCGGTAAAATGCTCAGTGGTGCCGCCAGTATTTTGTTCGGCGGGCGGTATTAGTGAATTTGTCTGTTTACTGATTTTGTGTAAACGATAAATAGAACAGAAAACGTCGTCAGAAAAAACACGCTGGCGTTCCTCTTAAACCTTGATCCATTTAAAAGTTAGTGCGCTCAATACGCATTAGAGATAGTCATGAAGCGCAAGACTGCGAATTCTTGACATGGCCTGATAAGAGGCTTCTAAGGCTTGTTGATCGTTCAACAGACCTGTGATGACACTCAGTTGGTCGATGCCTTCCAGAGAAGCCGAACGGGCCTCGAAAAAGCCAATCAGATTCGTATGATCTGTATTTAAGTTTTTCAACGTTGAGCGTTGATATCCCAATGTCAGGGTTATTTCTTGCATAGAACTTGTAAACCCTTCTTCGTATTTTGGGTTTGTAGTGTTGTTATAGTTTTCTGCTAATGACAAAAGATTCCTTGCATCGTCGATGCGTCCAGAATTTTCGGCCTGATCCAGCCCCCCGCTTGTGTTGTACTTGCCTTGGGCCAAAATCGCCAATGCGCGAAAGGTTTTTTCAAACGCCGGGTCGATGGCATTTAAATTAATCGTAATGTCGCGATTGTCCGAGGCCCTGTGCCTTTGGGAAAAGGTATCGCCATTATAATAGAATACAGATTTCAAGGTGCCATCAGCTTGCGCAATCACGGCTGTGTCATTGCCATCTTTTTGGGTCGTAATGGTTGGCGCCGCTTCGACATCAAAGGTATTTGTTGTTTGCGTTGCGGTGATGGTGAATGTGCCACCAATGGCATCGGCGGTGACAACCAATGTACCGTCGGCGGGGCCATTATCGGCAATGGTGACATTTTCGGCGGCTTCGATGGCGACTTTATTCGCGGTTAAAAATGCCGTGGCCGCGCCAATGTTGCTGACCGAGCTTGTCAAAGTATGGCTATAAGTGTTGCCATTAATGACCATGGTCATGACATCGCCAACTTCGTAACCGGCCGAGTTTGCAGTGATCGCCGTATCCGCAATGACTTGAGTAGCATCTGTTGTTCTGTTGGTTGCCGTTTCATTTGTAGCAACGGTGGTTAAGTTATTTGCAGCGTTAGTTATCGTAATGACAGCTCCAGCACCGACGGCAGTAACAAAACCAGAATTCGCTTGGATCTCAGCCGCCAAACCAGTAGCTACAGCAGCAAGACTTTCACCACCAGCAACGGCTGTGAATGTATACGTCGTCACACCATTACCATCAGCAGCATCCAAATCAATAGAGAAGACATCTCCGGCTTCAACAACACCAGAAAGCGTAACAGTACCAATTGCAGGCTGACCCACGCCAGCGGCTTGCGTTTCAAGATATGCACCCATGGCCTGCGTGTTGTCTGCTGTCGCGTTCGTACTGCCCAGTGCTGTTGTAAAGGCTGTGCCGCTAACATCAGCGGTCAAGATCACCTGACCAGTAGCACCAGTAGCCGTAACAACGGCACCAGCATCCGCGTTAATTGCAGCTCTCAAACCCGTGGCGACATCTCCTGCTGTTGCAGCGTTGGTCAATACAGTATGGTTATAGGTCGTGCCATTAACCGTCATGCTGAACACATCACCAACATCGATGGTGCCAGAGATATCAATATGGTTAACCTGCGTGGTCGTAGGATCATTTGACCAAGCAACATTAGAAATCTGGGCAATGGAAACTTGGGTTTCCGTAGTGAGTGTTTCGATGACGGATATGGATGATCCATCGGCCGAAACAGACGCGACTGTAAATGTTCCATTGTTGTTGGTCGTTCCGGCAATGGTGACTTTCATACCCGAAGAAAGCGCCGAAAAGGTATTGGCGACACTGGAATCAATGGTGTCATTCGAATTTGTGTTGGCCGTGAATATAAAATTTTGGTCGGTGAGGTCCAAGGTGTTGGTCGCTGGCTTTACGACCAGAGCCGTACCCGTGCTGCCGACCGCTGTTTCCGCTGTTACCGTTTCTGTAACTGTAATGCTTTTTCCATCGATGGCGACCGAAGCCACCGTGTAGGTGGCGTTATTATTGTTGGTGCCGCCAAAGGCAATTTCCATGCCGGCGCTGAGTTTGCTAAAAGTATTCGCAACACCAGAATCAATCGTATCGTTACCAGCATTAACCGTAAAATTGAAACTTTGTGCCGTCAAATTGATAATATCAGAGGCGACTGTGCCTTCATCAACCAGCTTTTTTTCAACAATCTTTAAGGTCGTACCATCGTTGCTTTCAACAATATAAGTGCCGTTGTTTTGGGTGGATCCGGTGACTTTAAACGTGCTCCCGACCGTGATACCAGACAACGAGCCTGTCGTTGTGGCGACAATCGATGCCGCAGCCCGATCGAATGTTAGATCACCGTAACCGGTGCTGGAAATAGAGGCCCCACCCGTTTTTGTAAGTACAGCCGACGTGGTGTTGTACTCGTTGGTCATCATCTTGGTGCGAACATCAATACTTTTCCCATCTGCGCTGATGGCTTCGACCCAATAGGTGCCGTTGTTATTTGCAGTACCAGTGATTTCAACCGAGCTGCCAACGGAAACATTTGCAAACTGGTTGGTGGTTGCGGTGATCCGTCCGACACCTTTTGTGGTGGTGTCGCCATCGGCATCTTGGGTAAAGGTTAACCAATTGGTTTGTCCGGTTCCGTCGGCTTTAAGGTTGTAATTTTCAAGATGTGCCTCGCGGGTTTCAGGATAAGACAGGTTCACACCGTCATATTTATCCTGAAATGCATCCAAAGTCGTCAGACCAAAATCAACGGGTTTGGTATTGGTTTTGTTTCCTGAAAAAAGATATTGTCCATTTACAACGGTGTTGAGGTAACCTTCGACATTGCGCAGTTCACGAAATGCCGTTTCTTGGATACTTCGTATCCCGGCTTCTGTTGTTGGTTGTTGGTTGTGATTTAACGTGAGAACTCTTTTCATCTCGGTGATTGACGTTTGCACACCCTCTAACATCAACCCAGTGGACTCTAGGGCCACATCCTTATTTTCGTTTACTTTTATGTAATTTGTAAGCTTCATGACATCAACTTCATACGACACGAGCCGTTGCGTATCTCCGCCAAGGCCGGCATATGTGGTTGAACGTTGCCCGCTGGTCAATTGAACTTGGGTGTCTTGGATGCGCGATTGCAAGTTCTGTAAATAGCTATTTAAGATTTGCTGTGATGCGTAATTTGCGATGCGTGTCATGGTGTTACCTCAACTCTGGCATTCTGCCAGTTCGAATGTGATCAGATGATATTTTCTAAAGCGTCAAACATTTTCTGGATGCTTGCTATGATGCGGGCCGCCGCACCATAGGCTTGTTCAAAAGCAATCAAGTTTGTCATTTCTTCATCCAAATTAACGCCACGAAAATTATCAGATTTTTCTCTAAGACTGTTCGTTAATGTCGCCTGATATCCAAGGTCTGCCGTATTAATACTGGTGATCGAAGCGCTAAAGCTGGTGATGGAAATGGAATATTCAGTAAACGTTGTGTTCAGCGAGGCTAGGCCACCCGCATCATTAAATTGTGTTGCTTGGGTTAATCGATCAGCCAGAGCCGAAATGTTTGATCCATCGGCATAACTCACAATGTATTCGCCAGAAGCCCCACGTGTCCCATCCCACAACAAGGCCGCACGGGCAACGTTGCTGGGTGTGGAAACGATATCATCGCGAACTTTAATTTGTTGCGCGGTTCGTGCCGATGCGATTTCAAGACCAACCGTTTCTTTGAAATTATTGGTCGCCGTGATGACCATGTCACGGCCTTGGTTTTCGGCAATACGCAAACGAAAACCAGCCCCATCGGGGACTTTGGTCGCCGTCACGCCAACGTCCGTTGTATTGTTAATCTGGGTGATAATTTGATCCAACGTCATGCCAGCGGTCAACGCAACGGTTGCCCCGCCGATGGTGTTGCCGACACCCGAAACAAGATTATGAAAACTCAACGTTGATGGGGTACCCAAAGTGAAAGTCTTCGACAAGATTTTTGTGTCATGAATATTGTCGTTGAGATCATCGACATAAAAATCATTGAGACCAAACATGTTTGAAAACCCCGAAAAGGTTTCCGTACCGCCCGCTGCGGCTCCGTTTGTATCTAGGGTGATAGAGGCATCTTGKGCCGTGCTGCCGGGTGCCGTATTCGCTTCATCACGAATGGCAAGGTAGGCCGTCGTGGTGTTTAGGTTGATGGAAAGCTTGCCATTGGTGGTGTTGCTCAAAGCCACCGTTGCCCCTGTTATGCCTTGGGATTTTAACCAGCTTTGCAGGGTCGCGGCGACTTCTGTGATGGCCCAGTCACCGTGGCTGGCTTGTGCGCCCGTGCCTAAGTTGGCATCGACCATGATGGTGTTTAACGTTGTTACCCCGGTTTGATTCCCGCTGTTATCCAACAGAGCAAAAGTGACGTCTGATGTGCCGTCTAATTTCATGGTTTGRTTGCCATCAATAAACGTGCGSGTGCCGCTCATGGYCYGCRTGCCGGGRTATGTGGTTCCGCTATTGTGAACTTGATTAACGGTATCGCGCATCTTTGCTGCGTATTCGTCCAATTGGCTTTGAATATTGGGGAATGTATTGTCACGCATATCGACAAGCCCCTTAAGCTTGCCACTGCGCAATTCGTTGGTGATGTCGTTTGCTTCTGATATCGTGCCCACATAGATACCGTTGAGATCACCTTCRGCGTGGGTGGTCGTGGCGTTGACCGCACTTGCTGACAAGTGGGTGACGGAAAGACCGACGTTGTCGACCAACGAACGTCCGCCTTCGGTAAAGACCACGACGTCGCCATCGCTACGATAATAATAACGAATGTCGATCAAGCTCGAAAGTTCATCTAACGCCGAATCGCRTTGATCTCTTAAATCTGTAACGTCCGCACTGATCGCTTGATTCGATATGAGTCTGTTGTTCAACGTATTGATGGACGTCAAAATCTGGGACACGCGGGTGGTTGCCGTGCTGATATCGTTATCGATTTGCAACCGCAATTCTTGAAGCGTCGAACTCATGCGCTGCAATTTGTCGGCAACGTCTTGACCTTTGCGAACGACTTCACTTWGTTCCAAGGTGCTGGACGGGTTTACGGACAAAGCATCAACGGCACTGTTGAACGTTGTTATGGAATGGCTCAAAGAGGAGTTGTCTTCGGGCTYGCCAAAGAGTTCTTGAAAACGTTCAAAATACGGTTCACGAGCATCAAGCGCACTCAAGGCGCTGATTTCTTGGCGCAGGCTTTTCAACAAACCTTCATCAACCTTGCGCACAACAGAAGAAATCTGCACGCCCGCACCGGCGCCACCAACAACGCGTTGTTCCATATTTACAACTTTGCGGGAATACCCAGGCGAGTTCACATTGGCAATGTTATTTGATACGGCATTTAGCGCATCTTGGTTTGCAAGCAATCCGCTTTGTGCGGTTCTCAATGCGAGTGTTAAGCTGCCAGACATTTCATTTTCCTTTCTGGATCGTGTCGATGATGTTTCGCTATGGGCATTGGCATTCTACGTCTGCCCTATAAATTTTCGTCGATGGCGAATGA
This sequence comes from Rhodospirillaceae bacterium, assembly GCA_002732845.1. Lineage (GTDB taxonomy): Bacteria > Pseudomonadota > Alphaproteobacteria > Rhodospirillales > Magnetovibrionaceae > JANLGW01. The sequence continues at coordinate 20,537 of NVSZ01000024.1, read as the reverse complement.
AGCACCATTGTTTTTTCCATTCATCGAGTCGTCGCTCGAAAATCCTCTGGAGCTATAGGTATCTGCATTTCTAGATGAGGATTTGACGCTGTCGGCCAACACGTTCATATACAATTTTCCGGTTTTGATATTGACATCAAGCATCTTGGCATTGGTTTCGACCAACGTTTGTAGCTTTATGCTTTGTTGCCTTAAGTGATCAATCACTGCGGCATCGATACCGTTGAGCTTTTGTTCGCTTTTTTCCATACCCAAAACGCGGATTTCATAAGCGCGGCTGAGTTTGGTTTTTTGCTCGATCAAAGAACGGACAACTTCATAGTCGTGTTCTTGCAAAGCCAGGTTTTCTTTTTCCAAGATTTCGATCAAATGTCCGGCGATAAACACCAGATCATCAACGCGTTCTTTTGCTTCCAAGATTTCGGCCATTACTGCATCTCCTGCATTCTAAGCATTTCGCCCAACACGGCATCGGCAATGCCAATGCCGCCGGATTTGGCGATTGTTTTTCCGTATTCATTAACCAACTGAGACTTCCACATGTCTTCGCCGTTGCCGCCACCAAACATGTCGTCGGACTTGATGCCTTCGAACATGGGCTTGAGCATTTGGGCTAAAAAGACGGCTTCAAAGTCTTCAGCTTTTTCCCGCATTTTAGCGAGGCTGGCACTTTTGGGGATAATAGGTAGGGCGCGGCCGGCGTCTAGATTTGCCTGCGCGATGAGGCTTGAACTGTTTTCCATTACATCACCTCAATTTCAGCTTGAAGCGCGCCTGCAGCTTTTACAGCTTGCAAGATCGTAATCATATCGCGGGGGCCAATGCCCAGCGCGTTCAGACCATTTACGAATTGCTGAAGGGATACGCCATCTTGCAACACGGCAAGCTGACTGCCCTGACCTTGGTCAACGCCCACGTCGGTTCTGGCGACGGTGGTGGTCGTTCCCGTTGCTGAAAACGGACCGGGTTGAGAAACCTGAGGTGTTTCGGTGATGCGAATGGTCAGGTTGCCCTGAGCAACGGCGACCGTTGAAAGGCGAACATTTTCACCCATAACGATGATACCCGTTTGTTCGTCAATAATGACGCGGGCGATTTGATCGGGCTCGACCCGCAATTGTTCGATGTCAGTGATCATATCCACAACGCGATTTTCGTAACCGCTGGGGACCTGAACCTTAACGGTGCTGGGGTCGGTGGAAACAGCAGCTGAGGTGCCCAAAAAGGCATTCACGGCCTGAGCAATGCGCCGTGCCGTTGTGAAGTCTGGGTTGCGCAGACTTAACTTAACGCTGGTCATGGCGCTCATGTCAAAAGCGATTTCACGTTCGATGATGCCACCGTTTGCGATACGTGCCGATGTTGGTACGCCCTTGGTGACGGTCTCGCCGTCACCCCCAGCTGTGAAGCCGCCAACGGCGACTTGACCTTGGGAAACGACATAAACGTTTCCGTCTGCGCCCAGCAATGGGGTAACCAGTAAGGTACCACCCAACAGACTGCTGGAATCACCCAGCGAACTGACGGTGACGTCTAGGCGTGTGCCTTTGTCGGAAAAGGGAGGAAGCGTTGCCGTGACCATCACGGCGGCGACGTTTTTGGAATCAAGACCCGCAGCCGTTGGTTTTACACCAAGGCGGTTCAACATGGCTTGCAAGCTTTGCTTGGTGAAGTGACCGTCGGCCAAGCTATCACCGGTACCATTCAAACCAACAACCAAACCGTAACCAACCAGCATGTTGTCGCGAACGCCTTCAAAATCGACAATGTCTTTGATGCGCGACGAGGCGTTTGCTGGGGTTGCCCAAGCCAGAAGAACCAAAACAGCCAGACTGGCGATACCGGCCGCTAAGGCCTCTTTGAACAAACGAGGCCCGGTCTTGGAGGGCACAGAAAGTCCAGAAAGATCAACGCCAGAATGCCCTTCCTGTCCATTTTGTGAGGCCTTTAATGTCATATCGCAGGTCATAGTTTTTATCCCGTTTTTTACGTTCATGCGGTCATTGCGCCGCTTTGTCCTTATATATATGCGAAAATCGTGCCACTTTTTGGGTGTGGCTAATGCACTGAAAAGAAACACGTAAGGCAGGGTGTGGCCCAAAAAAAGCCCCCCCGCCGGGCAGGGAGTGCCGGGCGGGGGAATAACTTGCCGAGTTTAGGGGTAAATTAGCGTTTCAGGTCGCGGGCTACCGTGATCATTTCATCAACGGTGCGAAACACGGTTGATGCTGAGTTGTAAGCCGTTTGGGTGGTTATCATCTTGGCAAATTCCGCGCCAATATCGACGTTTGAAAGCTCGCGGGCATTGGGGGTAAATGTGGCGTAGCCTTCGTCACCAGCCGTGGTAATGGTGGCAAGACCAGAGTCATTTGAGGCTCTGAAGACGTTACCACTGACCGCTTCCAAGCCATTGGGATTGGAAAACACGCCCAGCGATAATTTATAAATCTGGCGGAATGTATTGTCTTCAAATACCCCAACGACATTGCCCGCACTATCAAAGTTAAAGGACTTCATATTGGCTTTTGCGAAGCCATCTTTGGTGTAATTTATGGGCAAGAAATCCCCATAAAATGAGGTCATATTGCTGATGTCGACGGTGGCTGTGGTGGTGCCACCACCGTTAAACGTCAAGTTTAAGGCGATTGTTGTCGGTGTAGCCAGGCTACCGTCGCTGTTAAAGGTTAAAACGGTAGCAGCACTGGTTGTGGTGTTGATAACGTTTGCCGTGGTCGTCGCCGATGTTGCACTGTTATCATTTAAAGCCGTGTAATTGTTGATCACAGAAACCGCCGTATTGGTGGGGSTGCCGCCTGCATCGGTGACKGCGGTGGTCAGRGTATAGTCTGTACCTGCTGCRTCTGAAATTATATCAATACCCGCAGTGCCATTCGCCGAGACTGTGACCAGTGGGCCCAGAGTGCCGTGGCCATTGATTTGTCCCAGCAGGTTATCGCGAACGGTGGTCAGGGTATCGCCGCCACCAGCCGTGACCGACAAGGTGATGCCATTGATGGTTACATCATAAACGTCACCGACAGCGACAGCTCCCGCCAGCGTAACGGTATCTTGGCGGGCTACGTTTGCGGGGCCTTGTGACGTCGATGGCGAACTGTTTAGGGCCGTTCCGGCGGTGACGGCGGTCAGCGTAATTTCCCCGGTGGCCCCGGCGGCAGCGGTCACAACAGCACTCATTTGGGTGTCATTGTTGATCGCTAAAATAAGCTTGTCGCGAATCTCATCAAGGGTCGTTTCGGTTCCGTCTGTGGTGACGTTAACCGTTTTTCCGTTGACGGAAAGACCGTACTGATCGCCCACTTCCCCCGGCGTTCCCGCAAGGGTCAGGGTGTCGACTTGGGCGACCGGAGTCTGGGACGATGTGGTGGTCATGTTCCAGGTCAGCGGTGCTGTTCGTTGGAAATTGAGCGAAACATTTTGGATCGCCCCAGTGCTGTCATAAACCGTAATGTCGTATAGGTTACTTGTGTTTAGAGTGTCACCGGCGGGCAAGTTTAAGTTTAGGTTTGCCGTGGTGGTGGGGTTAAACTGATCCGTAAAGGCGTACTGATCCACGCGCAGGCTGGACGGCGTTCCGGTGGTGCTCACGGTACCGTTCGCATAGGCCCAGCCTTGAATAAAGTATCCGTTTTTATCAACAAGGTAGCCGTCTTTTGTGGTGGTGGGCGTGTTGTTGATTCCGTTCACGGTGATGTCATTTACGGTGGCGATTTCTAAGCTGCCATCGCGTCCGTAAAGGCTTTCGCCCGTACCATCTTGTTGGGTGTTCAGGACAAAAAAACCTTTGCCGGCAATCGCAACATCCGTGGCCGACGAACTGGCCACAATATTACCTTGCTGGGTAATTGTTGAGATGTCTTTGGGGCGTACTCCCCCAATGTCCGAAATATTGTTGAGTGATTTGCTCAGCACCGTCGAAAATTGGGTGTCGGTTCCTTTGAACCCACCCGTATTCACATTGGCGATGTTTGTACTGATGTTGTGAAGCGCTTTTGCTTGCGACAACATGCCCAGTGTTGCACTGGAAAATGCTCCATAGAGGGCCATTTGGCTTCTCCACCTTATTCAATCTGTTGATCCCTGCACAAATTGCACACGGATTTATCTACAGGATGAAAAGCAAGAAGGGTGCCAAGTTTTTTTTCAGGTTAAGTTGTTGTATTTATTTATGTTTTACGGAGGTAAGTGCGGCAGATTTTGCCTTTGAAAGGACGTTGAGCAAAACTTGCCGGGGTGTTTTATGTGTCGGTGTCGTCGACGCCAAATACAAACACCTGTTTTTCATCGGTCCACACGGTGACAGCGGCATCAAATTCGGGTTTAAGGACGCCCGGGACACGCACATGCAAGATCACTTCGTCTGAATTATCCGGTCCCGGAACATGGACATGAAGATGGCTGGATCGTCCCAATAAATAGACTTCGTGAATATGTCCAAAGGTCAGGTGTTTGTCTTGGTGGGCGGTTTTGTTATGGCCCATCGAGATTTGAATGCCTTCCATACGTACCAAAACTTTGGCTTTTTGATCGTCGGGTACGGATGGTATGGAATAAGCGCCAAGTGGGGTTTCAACCTGGCCGTTTTTAACGATACCTTCAAAGTGGTTCATTTCGCCAAACAGTTCCGCAACAAAGGCCGTTGCCGGGTGGAAATAAATTTGCACGGGGGTTCCGGCCTGGACCACTTTACCACTTTTCATAATGACAATATGGTCAGCCATGAACATGGCTTCGTCGGGGTCGTGGGTGACCATCAAAACGGCAACGTCGCATTCTTTGAGGAACGTCAATGTCTCTTCGCGAATTTGCGCGCGCCGGGTGACATCCAGCCCTGAAAAGGGTTCGTCCAACAGCAAAATTTCCGGTTGCGGGGCCAAGGCGCGCAACAATGCAACACGTTGTTGTTGTCCACCAGACAGCACATGGGGAAAACTGTTTCGGTGTTTTGAAATCCCCAAACGGACCAATGATTTTTCGATCCAGTCGCGGCGCTCGGTGGTTAATTCAGGTAAGCCAAAGGCAATGTTGTCAAATACGTTGAGATGAGGAAACAGGGCGTAGTCTTGAAACATCAAACCAATGCCTCGTTTTTCCGGGGCAAGGCACAGGCCTTGTTCGCTGTGGGCGACCAATTTTTCGCGCAATTTTATGCACCCGTGTTGGATTGTTTCCAATCCGGCAGCCAAGCGCAACAAGGTGGTTTTACCGCAACCCGACGGCCCCAATAAACAGGTCAGTTTTCCCGATTCAGCCACCAGCGACACGCTTTTTAGGATTTGCGATTCGCCAAAAGCATGACGAATATTTTCCATGATCAAGCCGCTCATGACGAGGTCTCCACAGGGGTGGGGGATGTCGTATTGGATTTTGAAATGGTCATGCTGAGCAAGATCACCGGAATAATGCCTGTGCCGACAATGGTGAGGGCGGCCAAGGAGGCTTCGGGCAACAATTCATCCGATGCATATTGATGCACAAAGGTTGCCAGCGTTTCAAAATCAAAGGGCCGCAAAATGGTCGTCATGGGCAGTTCTTTCATGCAATCGACAAAGACTAACAGAGCGGCCGTCATAATAGAACTTTTCAGCATCGGCAAATGAACTCGGCGCAGCGTAGCTCCGGGGCCAGCCCCCAATGTTCTTGCGGCACCATCCATGGACGGCGTGATTTTGGCCAGTCCCGATTCAACCGCGCCAAAGGACAAGGATAAAAAGCGCACAACATAGGCAAACGTCACGGTGAGAACGGTTCCGGAAAAAATCAGGCCGGAAGAAAACCCAAACAGGGACTTGGTCACACCATTCAAGGTGTTATCTAAAAAGCCCAAGAACATCAAAATGCCAATGGCCAAAATCGCACCGGGTATGGCGTATCCAAGGGCCGCCAGACGGGTTACAATATTTAACCAGCGCGCGCGCCCCAATCGCAAACTATAGGCTAAAAATACGCCCAGAACAATGGTGATAAAAGCCGCAAATGCCGATAGAAGCAGGCTGTTGGCGGTGAAGCTCCAATATTCGGCCTCTAAAGTTTCTTGGTAAAAGCTGAGCGCATAGTTGCCCAAAATAAGGGCGGGCAAAACAAACCCCAACAGCACCGGCAAAGCACAAACCGCAAAGGCTGCGGTCGCCGCCCAAGGCGATAATGTATAGCCGACAATGGGTTTTGTGGTGGTTGATGTCTGGTGGAATTTTTGTTGACGGCGTTGATAACGTTCCAAGGTGACCAAAACGATGACAAAGGTCAGCAAGACCGAGGCCAATTGAGAAGCCCCGGCGGGGCTGTTCATGTTGAGCCAAACATCAAAAATGGCCGTGGTGAATGTCGCTACGGCAAAAAAATCCACAGTGCCAAAATCATTCAAAGTTTCCATCATCACCAAGCTTWCGCCGACCGCAATGGCAGGGCGGGCGAGGGGCAAGGCCACTTTAAAAAAGCTTTTCCAGGGGCCGTGCCCCAAGGTCCGGCTGGCTTCTAAAACCGACAGGCTTTGTCCCAAAAAGGCTGTGCGTGCGAGCAAATACACATACGGATACAAAACCAAAGTCATCATGGAAATGGCCCCGCCCAGCGATCTGATTTCGGGRAACCAATAMTCGCGGCGCAGGGTRTAACCGCCCARATCYCGAATRAMMCCTTGCACCGGGCCYGCGTATTCAAAAAGATCCGTATAGACRTAMGCAATYACATAGGCCGGAACCGCCATGGGRATYARCARCGCCCATTNNAARRWKYKTTTGNCCGGGNAAACNGGCACATGGTSACRATCCASGCGGTGGCGGTGCCRATKACRAARGTKCCGMWRCCKACGCCSRTCATYAACARYAASGTGGTSSMMACCARWTGMCCCAAAAYGGTTTCCAGCAAATGGGCCCAGATGTCGCCACTGGGGGCAAAGGCCAAACGGATGACCCACAAAATGGGCAAGGCCACAACCAAGCCAATGCTCAGTGTGCCCAATGCCCATCCGTTGAGGGAAAACCTGCGTATGAATTTGTGGTTTTGCAGGTTTGAAGAAATGTTAGTGGTCAAATTTTACACGATCCATCATTCTTGTCGCTTCGTCATGGTTTTCGACGATTTTAGAAAGGTTTGTATCGTCAGCTTTGAAACTTCCCCACGAAGATACAATAGGATGCAGTTTTACACCACTCTTTAAAGGATATTCAAAGTTTACAGCGGCAAACAAAGCTTGCGTTTTGGGAGACGCCAGAAACTCGAGAAGCTGCTGGGCTTGTTTGACGTGTTTCGAACTTTTGACAATGCCTGCTGCCGAAACGTTCACGTGGGTGCCACGATCACCTTGATTGGGGAAAACAATGTTGACGGCCGCGGCCCATTGTTTTTGTTCAGGCTTCTTTTCGTTGGTGAGCATTTTGCCAAAATAATAGCTGTTGCCCAAAGAAACATCGCATTCACCTTGGTAAATTGCTTTGACTTGAGCCCGATCATTGCCTTGGGGGCGCCGTGCGAGGTTGTCTTTTAGACCCCTTAGCCACGTTTCAGCATGCTCTGACCCGCGCGCGGCAATAACGGATGCTAAAAGGGAAATATTGTAAGGGTGTTTGCCCGAACGGGTACACACCCGGCCTTTCATATGGGGTTTCGCCAAATCTTCGTAAGTGGTCAGCTCGCCTGATGCCACGCGCGTTTTGTGTGCATAAACAGCCCGCGCCCGCATGGTTAGGCCAAACCAGCGGCCATCAGGGTCGCGGTATTGTGCTGGGATGTTGCTTCTTAATATGTCGCTGTCGACAGACTGCAACAAACCTTCGGTTTCAAATTCGGCCATGCGGTTAATGTCGGCGGTTAAAATGACGTCGGCGGGGCTGTTCTCTCCTTCGGCGATGAGGCGTTGAAGCAGGCCTTTTTTCGAAAAAATAATCTTAACCGAAATGTTGGTTTCGTCTTCAAACGCCTTGATCAACGGCTTAATCAGAAAAGCCTGACGATAGCTGTAAATGTTCAAGGTGCCTTCATCGGCAGATGCAGGAACAGTTGAACCCAGCAGGGATGCTGTAAGGGCCAATAGTGTTAAAAAAGTTGGGGAGGTCTTCTTATGCATTGGTATAACTCTCTATCTGTTTTCTCTAATTGCGAATCATTCTTAATTGCAATAAGGGGACCATATCCAAGTTGCGAATCGTTTGCAACAACTATTAACTATTATTTTTATAGGGTTATTTAGAAGCATTGTAAATTATGAGCTTTAAATATTGTTTCAACAGTTATTTAACTGAATGCTGTCATGCTTTATGATCTTATAGAATTAGGATTCTGTTTTGTGATCATTTGAGGACCGTAGATGAAAATCGGTAACGTAAATCAAGGCAAAGGTGTTGCCGGTTCGAAACGTACCAAGGGTACGTCGTCGGGCTCTGGGGCTTCGTTTGCCGATAAGTTACGCGGTGCCGCTTCGGCTGATGAAGCTCAGGCTCCAGCGGCCATGACTGATACCGCTAGCATTGGTGGTGTTGATGCTTTGTTGGCGATGCAAGAGGTCTCTGACGTTTCGGACCGTGAGGTGCGCAAAAAAGCCGTGTCTTATGGGGACGATTTGCTGGATCGCTTACGTGTTATTCAAGACGCCTTGTTGGCGGGGGGCATACCCAAGGAACAACTGATGACGATGGCCAAAAAAATGCGCACAGAGCGTATTTCGGTATCTGATCCCGAACTCAGTTCACTTTTGGATGAAATTGAATTGCGAGTCGAAGTCGAGATCGCAAAACATACCCGGGGCCTTTAAAAACACTTCAAACGACAAAAAAATGCTAGTTTTTTACAAGTTTTTCCCCAGCTTTCCCCGGTTTTCCTCAGTTTTTACATAAAGTTGAAAATCACAGCTTGCGCATAGGCCCCTCTGTCTATTATATTCCGCGCGAAAATTGATCATTTATTTTGACTGGGTTTGGCATGAACGTTTCCCTTCCTCCCGACTATAAGCCCTCCAACGACGAGGACTTTATGAATCCAATGATGTTGGAGTTTTTCCGGCATAAGCTTTTGGATTGGAAAAATGAATTGTTGCGGGAATCAAGCGATACGCTTGAGCACCTTCAAGAAGGCAGTGTTTCTGAACCCGATCTTGCTGATCGTGCGTCTGTGGAAACGGACCGAGCATTGGAACTCCGCACCCGCGACCGTGCTCGCAAGCTGATCAGCAAAATTGATGAAGCTTTGGGGCGTGTTGCAGACGGATCTTATGGGTATTGCGAAGATACTCACGAACCGATTTCGATCCCGCGCCTACAAGCCCGCGCCATCGCGACGCTGTCCATTGATGCTCAAGAACGCCACGAACGCATGGAAAAAACCCATCGCGACGATTAAGGTGATGTTTGAGCGAATGAATAAAAAGGCCGGAGCCTGTTGCTCTGGCCTTTTTTATGCCCTCAATCGCCGGGCGGGAGCGAAGCTTCAAAAAAAAGGGTTGAAGCCATTTTTGGCTTCAACCCATAAAGTTTGTGTTTGAAAAAGGCAGGCGATCCACCTTTTCCTAACGGGAACGGTCGTCAATCTTAGAAGGGGAACAAGATGTCCCAGAGTTGTGTGCCCCAACGCGGTTGTTGAAGGCTGGTGAGGGTGCCACTGCCGCCATAAGCGACGCGCATTTCAGCAATTTTTGTATGCACGATGGTATTGTCGGATTCGATATCTTCGGGACGGACAATCCCGGTCACCAACAGTTCGCGGATTTCAGAATTCACCAAGATTTCCTGGCGGCCCATGATCACCAAAGCGCCATTGGGCAGTATTTGCGTGACCACAGCGGCAAAGTTTAGGGTGATAATCTCGCTTCGGGTGATGGTGCCATCGCCGTTGGTGGCGTGAGCATTACCGAAGTTTGCGGCAGCTGTTGGATCAAAGCCCCGAGGTAGATTGTTTTTGGCAAATTTAGCCGGGAATCCCAACAGGGCTGTAACATCAGCCGTYTCACGGTCTGTACGTGCGCGGTCGGTGCTGTTTTTCAAGGTGGCTTTATCGTTCAAGGCCAGATTGACGGTTAAAATATCACCGACGGCTTTAGCACGGTGGTCTTTAAAAAACGCTACGGCTCCGTTGCGCCACAATGAATTAGGATTATTCGTTGCCATTTTAGGAGCCGGCATCGGCATGCTAACGGGACGATATTGGGGCATTGCAGTGGGGTTGGTGATTTCGGTCAATTCTGGACCGTCGCCGATTTCGCTGATCCGTGAGACCGTTTTACAGGCGCTCAAAGTGATCAAAGCCAGACCGACAATGGTGAGTTTTGTGATTGCGGAGATGTTGTATTTCATGATCTTTCTCTCTCTCAACGCATGGCCAGATTAACGCTCATGTCGACACGAACCCGTCCGGATCCGGTCACAACGGCATCAATCACGGTGCTGGTTTGTGAATTTGAAATGCGAATGACATCGCCTTTGCTGCCGGCTTGTAACGCACGTCCCTTGGCGGACAATTGCATCGAAGGTGTGGTCAAAATCATGGTGACAATTTGCCCCCGGTTGACCAACAATGGGCGGCGCACATCATTTTCAGAAATAGCCTTGCCGGGGGCGATGGCCCGTTTCACAGACATGCCAACAAGTTTGTCTGAATCGACGATGGCGGTGCGCGATAGGCGGGCTTCTGCCATGCTGACCCACTTGATATCAGACTCGGTGATAATTTCACCACGGTTGATGCGATTRGCCAAAACCGGCACTTCGGTCATGCGTTCAAAACGTCCCGAAATACGCATCTGATCAGTGTTGCCAGTTCCCCAAGAAACCATCGCCGTAAAGCGATTGTTGCTTTGGTTCAGCGACAGTTGCTCAATCACCAGCTCTTGATTGGTGTCGGTGGGCAAGTGCAAACGCAGGGCGCGGTTGGACAGTACGGCCCGAGAATTGGGGTCGCCACCWTCGTTGATCAGGTAGGCTTGCAACAGGCTTTCGATGTCTTCACGGCGGACAAGACGGCTGTCGCGTTCAATCACCACACGATCCATACGCGAAGACGGACGCCAGTCCAGCTTGTAAGCCACGGCAACCCGGGTCAGCCAGCGACTGTCAAAGGTCGCCCGTGCACCGGGGCGCGGGGCATAGGCCACGACGCTGTCTTCAAAAGGGCCAGCACCTTGGAAAATATCGCTCAAACGAACCACGTTGTCTTCGACGGTGACCCGTGGGGTCAAGCTGACAATATTGATAAGCTTTGGGGYTTGAAGTGAGTTTTGGGTCGGCACCTTGCCTTTTTCCGCCGCCATAACAGACGCCGGAAGAAGCAAGGACGCTCCTAAAATGAGAATGGATAGTTTCATCATAACCTCCCTATCTCAACTGTGTCAGGGTACCCATCATGTCGTCCGAGGTTTGGATAACCTTGGAGTTCATTTCATAGGCCCGCTGTGCGGAAATTAGATTTGAAATTTCTTCAACAGCATTAACGTTTGAGGTTTCCAAGAAACCTTGCAACACGGTGCCAAATCCTGTGGCACCCGGGCTACCTGTTGTGGCGCCACCTGATGCAGGGGTTTCCAGATACAAGTTAGACCCGATCGATTCCAGGCCCGCATCGTTGGCGAAAATCGCGGTTTGAATTTGCCCAACGTTTGCATAAGCCACCTGACCATCAAGTTTCGCCAAAACTTCACCAGATGAGTTGATGGCAACATCAACGGCATTGTTGGGGACCGTGATATTGGGCAAAATGGGGAAGCCGTCGTGGGTGACGATTTGGCCGTTTGCATTTAACTGAAAGGTGCCATCACGGGTATAGCCGGTATCCCCATTTGGCATTTCCACTTGGAAAAATCCTCGGCCCTGCATCGCCAAATCAAAGGCGTTGTCGGTGGGGTTTAAGTTGCCTTGTTCATGGATACGATAGACGGCTGCCAATTTCACACCAAGACCGATTTGCACACCAGAGGGGACGATGGTGCCCGCATCCGATGAGGTCGAACCCGCGCGGCGAAGGTTTTGATACAACAGATCGTGAAATTCTGTGCGGCGGCGCATGTAACCCGTGGTGTTCATGTTGGCCAAGTTGTTCGAGACAACTTCGACGTTACGCTGCTGGGCGATCATTCCTGTTGCTGCAATGCTTAAAGATCTCATGTTCCCGTTCCTTATTCTTTATGCCGCCACTCTGAGGTGTTTTGCGGCGTTGTTCTTTTTTAAATGTTCAGGCCTAAGTTGGCGTTGCGGATGCCAATTGGCGGATCGCTTGACGAATGCGTTCGTCTTCTTTGTCGATCAGCTTTTGTGCGCTGGAATAACTGCGGCTGACTTTGATCATGCGGGTCATTTCCAAGATCCCTGAAACGTTAGAGCCTTCTAGGCCACCTTGGCTCACTTGGGCGTCAAGCTTAGGGATCGGCAATTGATCTGTTGAATACAGCCCAGAAGCTTCACGTTTTAAACCATATGGGTCGTCAAAGGTGACCACACTCAATTTGCCTATTTGACCATTTTCCGATGACACCGTACCGTCACCGGCGATGGTGATCGATGCGTCTTCGGGGGCGAAAAAGATAGGGGTGCCAGCATCTGTTAAAACGGGCAGACCCGATTGGTTGACCAATTGCCCACCGTTGTCCATGCGAAAACTGCCGTTGCGGGTGTATTGAGTGGTCCCGTCGGCGGCCTGCACAGTGAAATAACCGTCTCCATTAATGGCGACATCCAGAGGATTGCCCGTCTGTTCAATGGGGCCATCCGCAAAATCGCTATAACTGGCAACGTCGCGAACAAAGGCCAAACGCTGGTCGGCAATAAAATCGCCTGACTTCGATTTGGTCAAGTGTTCCACAAACATCATCCGTTCGCTTTTAAAGCCAGTGGTATTCATGTTGGCCATATTGTGCGCGATTGTATCGAGTTCTCTGCGGAGAACGCCTTGGCGCGATAGCGCGATGTAGGCTGTATTTTCCATTGTAATTCGCCTTTTATCTAATTCGTTCGTCGTTATGCGTCTTATGCGCAATTTATTTACTTAGTGAATATGCAGAGACCGTGCCAGTTTTTAAATTGTTTAAAAACAATACATTAAGGCCTATTTTGAGGGGGGTTTAGGCGGCAGGAAGCGGAAGTGTGCAGGCCTTGCCCGGCAGAACTTGCCGGAAATACAGGCTTTTTTGGGCAGGCTTGTTGCGGGGCTGTGCGGGCTTTGGTATTTTAGGGCGCGCGTAAAAAGACGGGGGCGATTCTTTTTCTTTACGAGCGGTTCTAAGGTCTTCATCTTAAGCTTAAAAAAGGCTGTAAATCGGTGCTTTTTGCCGAAGCGAAGGTGAATATCAACGGCTTGTTAACCATCGTCCCTGTAATGTGTAGTGTTAAAAGTATTTGAGCGAAGTGTGGGGACGGCATGGCCGACGAAGAACTTGACGACGAAGCTGAAGACTTCGACGGCGAAGAAGGTGAAGAAGGTGAAGAGAGCGGAGGTGGCCGAAAACGGCTTTTGATCGTTGTCGGCGCTGTTCTTATCTTGATCTTGGGTGGCTTGGCCGCAGCTTATTTTACAGGCTTGTTACAGCCCGTGATGGATATGTTGGGTGGCGGAGAAACGCAAGCTGAAGGTGAAATCTCTGACGAGCCGACCATTTCCCAAGACGCTGTTTTTTATGACCTTCAAGAAATGTTGGTGAACATCAATACCGGAGGCCGCAAGCCTGTTTATTTGAAAATTCGTGTAAGCTTAGAATTAAGCAATGCCGATGATATCATTCAAGTGGAAGCGGTGATGCCGCGTATCATTGATAATTTTCAAATTTACCTCCGCGAATTGCGGGTCGAAGATTTAAAAGGTTCAGCCGGTATGTATCGGTTGCGAGAAGAATTGTTAAAACGTGTGAACGTGGCGGCATCTCCGGCCGTTATTAACGATGTATTGTTTAAGGAAATGCTGGTTCAATAAAAAATGAACACGTGTAGATGAATTAACGATGGAAGCTGGATTCAATAAATGACCGCGCCTGGAGATGATGTTGATCAAGATGCTATGGCTGCAGCATGGGAAGCTTCCATGGGCGGCGGCGGTGGCGATGAGGGCGACAGCGAAGGCGGCGGCGGCGAAGGCGGCGCGGACGACGATCTCGCGGCCGAATGGGCGGCCATGCTGGATTCCGGCAGCGGCGATAGCGGCAGTGGCGGCTCAGCCCGAGAATCCACGCGTGTTCTAAATCAAGATGAAATTGACAGCCTGCTGGGCTTTGACGAAGACGAAAACGAAGGCGAGCAGGCCTCGGGTATTCAGGCGATCCTCAACTCAGCTTTGGTATCGTATGAACGCCTGCCTATGTTGGAAGTGGTGTTCGATCGGCTCGTACGTTTGATGTCGACCAGCCTGCGGAACTTTACATCCGATAACGTCGAAGTTGCTTTGGATGCGATTACSTCRACMCGATTTGGYGATTATTTGAATTCMATCCCCTTGCCCGCGATGTTGAGYGTGTTTAAAGCSGAAGARTGGGAYAACTATGGCCTGATGACGGTCGAYAGTTCTCTGATTTATTCGATTGTGGACGTGTTGTTGGGCGGACGTCGCGGTACCGCCGCGATGCGCATCGAAGGCCGTCCGTATACCACCATCGAACGTTCATTGGTTGAACGCATGGTGCATGTGATGTTATCCGATTTATCCGGCGCGTTTGAACCCTTGTCACCGGTAACCTTCCGGTTTGATCGTTTGGAAACAAACCCACGCTTTGCAACGATTTCAAGGCCTTCTAACGCCGCGATCCTGGCGCGTTTGCGCATCGATATGGAAGATCGCGGGGGACAATTGGAACTGTTGTTGCCGTATGCGACCTTAGAACCCGTTCGCGAGCTTTTGTTGCAGATGTTCATGGGAGAAAAATTTGGTCGCGATTCTATTTGGGAAACTCACTTGGCCGAAGAGTTATGGCTGACCGATATCGAATTAGAAGCGGTGCTTGATACCCAAACCATGCGTTTGGGCGCAGTCTTTAATTTGCAAAAAGGTTCGCATTTGGATCTGGGGGCAACCCCTGAAACACATGTCGTTTTAAGTTGTGGTGAAGTTCCGATGTATATGGGAAAAATGGGCCGCAGAGGCGATCAAATGGCGATCCAAATCGTGGGCCGCTATAAGAAGCCAAAGGAATAAATTATGCCAATTTCACTGGTTCTTGACATCATCATTTCTGTGCTTTTGGTTCTGACCATTGCTTATGCGGTGCGTTTGAACCAAAGATTGGTCCAGTTGCGTTCGGACAAAAACGAATTGCTGGTATTGGCAAAAACCTTTGCTTCATCAACGGTACGTGCCGAAGCGGCCATTGCGAATTTGAAAGTTTCCAGCGAAAGTTTGGCCAGCGAAGTCGTCAAGGCCGAAGCCCTTAAAGATGATTTAGCCTATTTGGTCAGTCATGACGGACATTCAGCGGATGAAATGGTTGATACCGTGCGTGGCAAAGGCCGAGCGCAATCTTCGCGATCAGGAAAATCTCAAAATGCCCCGCGCCGCAGCCGGCCCGCGCCTGAAGTCGATTCCGAATCTAAATTGATTGAAGAAGCCATTCGTGCAGCGACACCTGGACCCGGGCAGGGCGATGATGAAGCACAGTATTCAAAAGCGGATACAACAAATCATGCAAAAGGTAATACACGCCGAATTACCGGGTTATTGGGGGCGAAAAGCGAACGCCAGGCTTCTGCTTTTGAAGATGCCCGTTCCGTATCGCGTTCAAATGCGGGGCACAGTGAAACCCGCATGCCGTCTTCTCGTGATTTGAATTCAGGTTTCGAAGACGATGAAGGCTCTATCGGTGATACGGATGCCGCCCGCGAACTTCTGAAAGCTCTGGGTTCCGTAAAATGAGGATAAAATTCGTGAAAAGCTGGATGTCTTGATATGTCGTTAGAAAATGTAACGATGGACGAAATGACGGCAACGGCTCCGGCACGCCTCCCCGTGCAGAATACGGCACCTGTATCCTTAGACGAAGACATTCCGCCTTTTGATGACGTTCGCGAATTTCGTTCTCGGCCCAGCCTGTTGCGGCGCGTGGTCGAAAAAGTCCGTTTGTTGCCAATGGTCATTTTCTTTTCAACCTTGATGCTGACCGTGCGGGTTGGCGATATCTGGGATGGCTTTGAAGAAAACGTCACGGTATCGAGTTCCGAAGCCTTGGCGCAAGCGGTAGATGGCCCAACGCCAGGGGAAGCCGCCATGCCAGACGGTGGCGAATTGGGCGGTGGTTTGGAAATGGGTGATGGCGCAGATGTGATGATGGCCGAAGAAGATCAAGCCGCGATTGCCGCACGCATGCTGGCCGATGATCCGACCTTGCTAACCCAGTCTGAAATTGATTTGTTGCAAAAATTGGCGGTGCGCCGCGTCGAAATTGACGCGCGGGCCAAAGAATTAGAGTCGCGTGTGATTTTATTGGCTGCAGCTGAGGCCAGAATCGATATTAAAATTGAAGAGTTTAAGGCTCTGCAGTCGACCATTGAAGCGTTGGTTAAAGAATACGACCAGCAACAGTCCACAAAACTGTTAAGCCTTGTGAAAATTTATGAAAATATGAAGCCAAAAGACGCCGCGCGGATTCTTGAAGAGTTGGAAATGAAGACATTGTTGCCCGTTGTTGAGGGCATGAAAGACCGTTCTCTGGCGGCTGTTTTGGCCAAAATGAACTCGCAAAGAGCCCGCGATATCACGGTTGAACTGAATCAATTGCGAAAATTACCTTTGCCCACAGGCGTGGGAGGGTAATTTTTTTCACGGTCTGCGTGCTTTATTTTTCTTTTTTACGTGCAATGTGAAGAATTGAACACATATACTAGAGACTTAACCTAAAAAGGTTGCGATTTGGATGGGACTGCTTTAGTTAATTTAAGAAAGCTTTTGTAGAGATTCTATATTTCCTGTAAAAGATCGGCTAAACGTTTTATCGTTTGTAAAAAATACAAACGTGGTTGAAGAAAAAGATAATAAGCGGTGTGGAAACACATATAATAATA
Organism: Rhodospirillaceae bacterium; assembly: GCA_002732845.1. GTDB lineage: Bacteria > Pseudomonadota > Alphaproteobacteria > Rhodospirillales > Magnetovibrionaceae > JANLGW01. Next base: position 3,564 of record NVSZ01000024.1, on the reverse strand, counting down.
AAACACTGTGCAAACACACAGCGTTAACAGAAATTTACCAAGGTTTAATCCTTGTTGAGGAATGGAGTATTCTAATGGCTGTCGATATGAGCATGAAGGTTTTGGTTGTTGATGACTACAAGACGATGCTCAGAATTATGCGCAATCTTCTTCGTCAGCTTGGCTTCGAAAACGTCGAAGACGCCATTGATGGAACAAAAGCGCTTGAAGTGCTTCGCGGAAGTCCTGACCCTTTTGGTTTGATTATTTCGGATTGGAATATGGAACCGATGACGGGCATCGAGCTTTTACGCCACGTCCGGGCTGATGAAAAATTCCAAAAAATTCCCTTTATTATGGTCACTGCTGAATCTAAGTCGGAAAATGTGATCGCGGCTAAAGAGGCTGGTGTATCGAACTACATCGTTAAGCCGTTTAATGCGGGCACCTTGAAAGCAAAAATGATCAGCGTTCTCGGCGAATTTTAAGCAATTTCTCGAATAACCGGGCCAAATTTGAAATTGGTCAATTCCGTCCCGATGACGTCAAAGATGATTTTTTGCCCAGCGCAAAGGATGAATTAGACACTGTTGTTGATGCGGTTGCTGATGCCATTTGTGGATTCGTGCGAAATCATTGAAAATTTTATGGGTGAAATGTCACAGTCTAGTGCTGATCGGCTCTTGGACGCCACCACCCGCATTTATGAAGCCTGTACTTTTTAAGACATTAACCGGGCAGTTGCATCAACAAAGTGGTGATAACCTTACACCATATTGAACAGCGCATTGATGCTCTGGTTGACGTTTTTGGTGATGAAATTGCAAAAAGTCATAAAAAAGTGCAAGCTAACCTGAGCAAATGGTTGAAGACGAGATTTCTTGGAAGGCCCGCAACTCGCCGCCAAGGCAAAATCACAGTCTGAAATTGATGATTTGTTAGCCAGTTTTGATTAAAGTAAACGTCTGCAGAGCAAGACTTTTAACTTTTCGATGGACACCCAACACATGAACGACATGGATGGTCAGATTGAACCGCAAGAAGAGGGCGGGAATTCGACCATAGCGTTGTTCTTGGGCCTCTATCTGGTGGTCCTGGCTTTTTTCATTCTGTTGGTCAGCATTTCTTCGGTCGAAGACACCAAAAGCCAAAAAGTCATGAACAGCCTGTCCAGCACCTTTACGTCTTTGTTGCCGCCAACCGCGCAATTGACGGCCTTTACGTCCAAGGATGGGGATGTGATCGCGGGGCAGGAATTTCAGCAACAGGTGACCGGGATTTTTGCCACGGCGCTGGGCATTGATAAGATCAAAGTTGTTCACCCCGGCAAACAGATGCAATTGACCATGGACGCCGATTCTCTTTTTTTCAAGGATGAAGCCCGCATTCGGCCCGCTATTTACCCGCTTTTGGACCGCACCGTTGCCTCACTTTCCAACCGCCCGTTGGGTTTGCGTTTTGATCTAGAATTTATGATTGGTACTGAAACCGAAGCAGATGGTAAAACTATGCCCACCGAACAAACTTTGGAAATTGAACGGGCCGGGGCTTTTGCGCGGGCAATGAACGAACGGGGAATTCCCCCTGACAGCTTGTCTGTTGGCATGCGTCCGGGCCATGTGGGCGAAGTGATTATTTATTTTTATACCCGGGATGTCGAAGCGACAAAACTGCGTTTCGAAAATCCACAATAGGGAAGGGTCGGCACGTGCAGTTTGATAGCGAGGGTATGCCAAAGCCGGAAAAGGCCAATGTTGCGTGGATGGTGACATTCACCGACTTGGTTTCGTTGATGCTGACCTTCTTTGTCTTGCTGTTTTCCATGTCATCTTTGCAGATCGACAAATGGGAAGAAATGACCGACACCTTGAGCAAAACCTTAAATCCCAGCAGTGTTAAAACCGTGGCGGCGGCGACCGCTGAATTTAACATCAGTACCCTAATCCGCCGCCCCGCGACCAACCTTGATTATCTGTCGGGTGTGTTGCAAGCCGGCGTGAAGCAAGACCCTTTGTTGGCGAAAAGCCAGATCATGTTGTTAGAAGACCGCTTGGTGATTGCCTTACCCGGTGATTTGTTGTTTTCCCCCGGCAAGGCCGTGATGCCCGAAGAAACACGTTCGGCGCTGTTCACCTTGGGTGGATTGCTCAGCAACGTCAGTAACCAAATTGCCGTTAATGGTCACACAGACCCCAAAGCCCCCGGTCCAGACGCCGGATTTACGTCCAATTGGGAATTGTCCATGGCGCGCGCGTCCGCGGTGGCAAATTCGTTGCGCCAAGCCGGCTATACGGATGATATTTTTGCCTTTGGGTATGCCGACAGCCGCTATCAGCAATTGCCAAAACTGAACGAAGCAGAACGGGCCGCTATGGGGCGCCGCGTAGACATCATCATTTTGCCCTCCGTTGGGGATAATTAATGATCAGCCTTCGCGCCGTTTTGAACGTACTTAAAATCTCGGCCATGGTGGCTGTTTTGATGGCGCTTCAAGTTGGCCTAAACACCGAGGTCAACGCCGAACCGGTTACGGTGCGCGCCACCCAAGCGTCTAATTATGCGCGCCTATCTTTTCGTTGGCCGCAACCCGTTGGTCATGTGGCCAAACGCGAAGGCAATACCTTGGTGATCTCTTTTGCCCGTCCGATCGAAGCCAACCTTGGCCCCGTGGTCAGGCGGTTGACCCGTGTCGTGGCGATTGAACCCGCGCCCAGCGCTACGATGATTGTGTTGCGCATCAACGGTGAATTCACGGTGCGAAGCTATGACAGCGGCGCGACCGTGGTGGTGGACATCGTCGGCGCCAATGCCAAWGCGAACGCGAACACCAATACAAATGCTTCACAATCGGCACCTTCGGCTGGTCCCAGTGTTGCCGTGCGCACCGGGGTACATCCGACGTATTCACGGCTTGTTTTTGATTGGCCCAAAAAACCGGGCTTTTCGCTGCAGCGATCTGGTGATACGACAATCTTGACCTTCGATCGGGCCGCCCGCATTAACTTAAGCCCGCTTGCAAAAGGACAGATACGTCATGTGAACGGAGCTTCATCGTCCGAAGACAACGGCAAGCTTTCTTTGCGTTTTAAGATTGCCTCGAATTCTCAAGTGAAAGCCTTTGTGAGTGGTCAAAAAGTCGTCATGGACGTGTTTGCGCCCAAGGGAGACAAGCCCGTGCAGGCTGTGGACAAAGCTCCTCCGCCACCAAAGCCAGCCCCCGTTGCAAAGGTTGAAACCAGCAAACCTGTGGCCTTAGCCGCGACGCCACCCCCAACTCCAACCCCAGCTCCAGCTCCAGAAAAAACGCCGGAAAAGCCCGTTGCCTTAACACCTCCGGGTGGGGAAGAACCCGTGAAACGGACTTCGGTGCAAACCCAATCCATGTCCGAAGGCATTGTTGAGTTGCGTTTTGATTGGGATGAACCTGTCGGCGCCGCCGTGTTTCGGCGCAGCGAAGCCTTGTGGTTGGTGTTTGATAAAAAAGCAAAATTTGATACAGCCGCTTTGGTCCGGGGCGGTAAAGGCCTTGTGACTTCGGTGGAACAGGTGCTGTCAAATGTCGGTGCGGTGTTGCGTATGACCACG
>NVSZ01000023.1 GCA_002732845.1 Rhodospirillaceae bacterium | reverse complement strand
GCTTTGGTAATCGCTGCACCGACTAGTTTTTTGGCAGCAGCTTTTTCCTTGGAATAATCAGGAGAAGTAAACTCAAACATCGGTTTGCCAGCTTTTTTAACCAGCTTTTCGATCATCTGGATAACTGGCTGCATGGCATCGTGACCGGCCATAACCGCACCAAGCATATCATCTTCTGACAATTCTTTGGCTTGGCTTTCCACCATCATTACCGCGTCTTTGGTTCCGGCAACGATCAGATCAAGATCAGTCTCTTCCATTTCGTCAAATGTTGGGTTGACGATATACTCATCTCCAACAAGACCAACTCTGGCGCCAGCGATCGGCCCCATAAATGGTGCGCCAGAAATGCTAAGCGCAGCAGATGCGGCAACCATAGCAACAATGTCCGCGTCATTTTCTTGGTCGTGCGAAAGCACAGTTAAGATCACTTGARYTTCRTTCTTAAAGCCGTCTTTGAACAAAGGTCGGATCGGACGGTCGATAAGGCGCGAGGTCAATGTGTCCTTTTCAGTGGGACGGCCTTCGCGTTTAAAAAAGCCGCCTGGAATACGACCGGCGGCATAATATTTTTCGGTATAATTGACGGTCAATGGAAAGAAATCCATGCCCGGTTTTTGTTCCTTGGCATAGGTAACAGCAGCCAATACGGAGGTTTCGCCATAGGTGGCCAATACGGCTCCTTGAGCTTGGCGGGCAATACGCCCGGTTCCTAGGGTCAGCGGTCGGCCTTCCCAATCAATAGTTTCGGTATGAATAGTAAACATATGTTTTTCCTTAAGGCACACCTCGCCCTATGCGATTGGTACCTGTTAAAATTGAACGGGTTTTGGTGCGAAGCGAATTAGCGGCGCAGGCCCAGTTCTTTGGCGTCATCGGGATGCATATACAATTTTGCATCCGGATAAGCCCGGTACAATTCTGGAACCCGCCGCGTCATAGACCCAGAATGCCAGTGTTCAAGAACCCGGCCGGTGCTGAACCACAAGTCAAATTCTTCATCCGGGCTTTCGGCCGCAGGTTCAAACGGTGCGAAAATAATCGCCGCGCGATTATCGCCTTTGCCATAAAACTGGACTTCAGATCCTTTTTCGACGTGGGGATCATAACCTTCCCGGTAGCGCCAAAGGGTTTCTTTGCCGTCGACAATCGGCCAACGCAATCCACGAGAATTATGATACTCGTCAAAGTGCGCCATTTCATGACCCTTTTTCGGACGATCCGGAGCCGTGTTAAACATACGRTATTCTTCGAACAGGCCTTTTTGAACATAGAAGCCAAAGTGTTTGGATTCTGAGTTGTTATAAACATTGCCCGCGTTATCAGTAACCGGATCAGCCGGGAACTTATCGACCTGACCGTTCGCAAACAAAATATCGAACAAGGTTTTGCCGCGATATTCTGGCATTTGGTCGAGAAGTTCGTCGGTCCAAACTTCTTCCATTTTAAAGCGTTTAGAGAACTCCATCACTTGCCAGACGTCTGATTCTGATTCACCCGGAGCGTCCACTTGTTGACGCCAAAACTGCGTGCGGCGTTCGGCATTGCCATAAGCGCCTTCTTTTTCCATCCACATGGCGGTTGGCAAAATCAAGTCGGCAGCCAAGGCCGTGACGGTTGGATAAGGGTCCGACACGGTGATGAAGTTTTCAGGATTACGATATCCGGGCAGACCTTCTTCATTCATGTTCGGTGCAGCCTGTATATTGTTGTTGCATTGAACCCAATACGCATTCAACACACCGTCTTTCAATTTACGGTTTTGCAATACGGCGTGAAAACCCGGTTTGGCAGGAATAGTGCCTTTGGGAAGTTTCCAGACTTTTTCCGCATAATCACGGTGAGCTTCTTTCTTCACCACCAAATCGGCTGGCAAACGGTGAGAGAACGTTCCCACTTCACGCGCCGTACCACAAGCCGAAGGCTGACCGGTCAGCGAGAACGGGCTGTTGCCGGGTTCGGAAATTTTGCCCATCAACAGGTGAACGTTATACAACAGGCCATTGACCCAAACGCCACGGGTGTGTTGGTTGAAGCCCATGGTCCAGTAGGAAGAGACTTTTTTGTTGGGGTCCGCATAAACTTTTGCCAGACGTTCCAATTTTTCAGCCGGAATACCCGACATTTCAACGGCTTTTTCCAACGTATATTCGGAAACCATTTTGGCATATTCATCAAAGCTGACTTTGTTGAATTTACCTTTGTTGGGGTTTTTCGCTGCTTTTTGCAACGGATGTTCTGGACGTAAGCCATAACCAATATCTGTCGTCGTCGCGTTAAAGCTGACGTGCTTATCGATGAAATCTTGGTTGTAAGCTTTGTTTTGAATGATGTAATTGGCGATATAATTCAAAATCACCAAATCAGATTGCGGCGTAAACAACATGCCGTTGTCGGCCAGATCAAAACAACGATGTTCGAATGTGGACAACACATGCACTTCACAGCCGGGTTTAGTCAAACGGGTGTCCGTCAGACGCGACCACAAAATGGGGTGCATTTCCGCCATGTTGGCGCCCCACAAAACAAACACATCCGCATGTTCCAAATCATCATAACAACCCATGGGTTCGTCAATGCCAAAGCCCCGCATAAACGCGCCAACCGCAGACGCCATGCAGTGACGCGCGTTGGGGTCTAGGTTGTTTGAGCGAAAACCTGCTTTCATCAACTTTGATGCCGCATAGCCTTCCCACAGGGTCCATTGCCCCGAACCAAACATGCCCACGGATGTTGGGCCTTTTTTCTTGAGCGCTTCTTTCCATTTGGTCGCCATCACGTCAAAGGCTTCATCCCAAGAGACTTCGGTGAATTCACCTTCTTTGTGGAATTTACCGCCTTTTTTACGGAGCAACGGTTTGGTCAAGCGATCTTGTCCGTACATAATTTTCGACAAGAAATAACCTTTGATGCAATTCAAACCTTTGTTGACTGGAGCATCTGGATCACCCTGCGTCGCCACAACCCGGCCTTGTTTTGTGCCGACCAAAACGCCGCAACCTGTTCCGCAAAAACGACAAACGCCTTTATCCCAACGGATGTCTGCGTGGCCTTTCGCATTGGCGGTCACGGCTGGCAACGTCACACCCGCAGCAACGGCGGCGGCCGCAGCGGCTTGGGATTTGATGAAGTTTCTTCTGGTGATGTTCATCGTACTTGCTCCTTTTCGATGAGGTTTTCCTCATCAGATTTTTCGAAGTGATTGTAAATTAGCGAGGCCGACAAAACGCCTTCCTGCTTTTGCATTTCTATTAACGTGTCCGCAGCGATGTGATCATTTTCAACATCAACTGTGACAACCAGTTTCCCGGCGTCGCTGACGCCATGAATTTCAACGCCTTCCAACGCCAGCAGACGTTCTCGCACGGCGGCGACGTGTTCGGGGCGGGCATGGACAACGAGTCCTGATATACTCATGCGGCACGTTCCTCTATTTTAGAATTTAAGGTTACACTGTCTGTTGGGCAGGGCGCGACACAGGCCCCACAGCCCGTGCAAGATTTTGTATCAATAACGGGGATGGCGATGCCACCAACCGCCAACGTAAATTTAATGGCACGCACATCACAACGATCCCCACACACGCGGCACGTAATTGCATTTGCCGAGAGGCACTTATCATCGATTTTTGCGACCAAATGCCACGGTTTAGGCTCAGGCGCATCTGCATCAATTTGCAACGCGTCATCTGCGCACACATCCACGCACGCTTTGCAAAACGTGCATTCACCAGATTTAAAGTTAACTTCCGGGTAACCGCCGGCACCCCGGATAAGAATGCCTTCATCACAAGCGGACAGGCATTTGTCGCAGAGCGTGCAGCGATCCAAGAAAACGTCTTCTTTCCCGGCCCAAGGAGGGCGCATGGGCGGGGCTGAGCGGGCTGTTGGCCGCCCCGTAAACAAAGACCTGCGTGTCAAAGACACTTGCATTTCGAGCTCCACTTCAACGGCTTTAACACCGCATTAAACCCGGTATCGTACCGAGCTCAGCAACTCTTAAATCCTGCTCCCCCGACAATAATTAAATTGTACAGTTTCAAGATGTGTCATTTTGACACAATCATTTCAATGTGGTCAACAAAAGAAACAAAAAATCGCAATTTGTTTATATATTTTAATATATTAGTAGAATAGTAGGTTATTCTAATGTGCGCAAAGCAGGGAAGTTTTTCGGCCTATGTTTGTCTTAAAATGATCATTATTCGGGCTCTTTTGGAACCGTCCAAGTGTGCCCTGCACGCAGCACATCATTGAGGCTGTTCGTGGTTTCCGAGATTTCACGTTGAACCATCTTGCGAATCTCAACTTCAAAAATATGGCCGGGTTTGCAATACAACACACCAATCGCAATTGGCAGGGTGTCGCCATTCATATCGGCGAGCAAAGCCGCTAGGGCACGGTCCGTTTCGTTGTGCAGCAAAACATCGTCTTTGGTGATTCCCTGTTCCCCAATAACAACGGCTTCCAAGGACAGCGTTCCGGGCTTAATCCTCAGGCCTTGCGTGTGATCTTTGCCAAACAACAAGGGTTTTCCGTGTTCGACATAAATTTGCTTGTCGGGCGCTTTGTCCTTAGCCGTGAATGCGCTGAAAATGCCATCATTAAAGACGATGCAATTTTGGAAAATCTCGACAAACGATGTGCCTTTAAACGCGTGTGCACGGGTTAGGGTTGCAATCAATTGTTTTTGCGCGCTGTCCACACCCCGCGCCACAAAATGCGCCCCCGATCCCAACGCGACCAAAGTCGCCGACAAAGGATTTTCGATACTGCCATGCGGCGTTGACGGAGACCGGGTTCCGACCCGAGACGTCGGCGAAAACTGACCCTTGGTCAGGCCGTAAATTTCATTGTTAAACAGCAAGAACTGCACATCAACGTTGCGCCGGAGCAAATGCACAAAATGATTGCCGCCAATCGACAAAGCATCACCATCACCCGACACCACCCACACATCCAAATCCGGGTTGGCCAGTTTAATGCCCGTGGCAATAGACGGCGCGCGCCCGTGAATACCGTGAAAGCCATAGGTCTTCATATAATACGGAAAACGCGAGGCACAGCCGATGCCCGAAACAAATACGGTGTTTTCCGTTTTGGCTTCGACGTCGGCCAAGGTGCGCTGCACGGCTTTTAAAATTGCATAATCGCCACAGCCGGGACACCAGCGGACTTCTTGATCGGAAACGAAGTCTTTGGCTGTTAATTTTGTTTCTGTTGCGGAAACGGTCATTGTATCGGTCATTGTATCGGTCATTTTGCAGCCTCCAAATGGGCACGGATGGCATTTTCCAACTCAACAATTTTAAAGGGCTGCCCGGTCATCTTGTTTAAGCCTTTGGCATCTAACAAGTACTGGTCCCGCAGCACTTTTACAAATTGCCCACTGTTCATTTCCGGCACCAAAATATGTTCAAATCCAGCCAACAAGTCGCCCAGATTTTGCGGTAAAGGCCAGATGTGGCGCACGTGCACATGGCTAACGTCAACGCCGGCCTCTTGTAAATTGTTCACGGCACGACTAATCGGACCATATGTTGAGCCCCACCCAACAATCACCAGTTTGCCGCTGGCGGCCCCCGATTCAACATGTTGATCGGGAATATCACGGACCACGCCGTTGATTTTTGCGGCACGGATGTCGGTCATTTTTTGGTGATTTTCGGGGTCGGATGAAATCTCCCCGGTTTCATAGCTCTTTTCCAGCCCGCCAATATGGTGTTCCAGATTGGGGGTTCCGGGGATCGCCCAAGGTCGGGCCAAGGTCACCTCATCGCGGAGGGTGGAATCGAAATATTCCCCTTCTTTGTGCAGATTGATGGGAAATTTTTCCAGCTGATCAATATCGGGAATCAACCATGGTTCTGAAGCATTGCCAATATATCCATCGCTTAAGACCATCACCGGGGTCATATATTTGGTGGCGATTTTACTGGCTTCGATCGCGACATTAAAACAGTCCCCCGGAGCGCGCGCCGCAATCACCACGAGGGGGCATTCGCCATTGCGGCCATACAAGGCCTGCAACAAATCTGATTGTTCGGTTTTGGTGGGAAGTCCCGTAGAAGGTCCGGCGCGTTGCGTGTTGATCACCACCAACGGCTGTTCGGTGCTGACCGCCAAACCCAAGGCTTCGCCTTTTAAGGCAATGCCGGGACCAGAGCTGGACGTCACCCCCAATGATCCCGCATACGAAGCCCCAATGGCGGCACAGATGGCGGCAATTTCATCTTCGGCCTGAAAGGTCACGATGTCGTGTTCAACCATGTTCGACAAAGCGTGCAATACGGGCGATGCGGGCGTAATCGGGTAAGAGCAAAACACCAACCTTAAGTCCGCCAGTTTGGCCCCAACCGCAAGCCCCCATGCCATCGCCTCTGCGCCCGTAATGGTGCGGTACACCCCCGGTTCAATGTTGGGAGCTTTGGCCACAGAAAAACTGTTCAGGCCGTCTGAGACTTCCATGGTTTCGGCCAAGGCATGCCCGGCATTCAATGCCGCAATATTGGCGTCGGCAATTTCCGGGCGCTTGGCAAATTTTGTTTTCAGCCAATTCACGGTGGGGGTACGGAGGCGATCAAACATCCAATACACAAAACCCAAGGCCCAAAAGTTTTTACACCGTAGGGCTTCTTTTTTCGACAAGCCTTTTTCTTTCGACAAGCCAAGCCCCGCGACCGCATCAAGGGTCAGCTTGGAAATGTCCAATTCAATCACCCGATAAGCATCAAGGCTGCCATCGGTGCGGGGATCGGTGGCATAATTGGCGCGGTGGATATTGCGGTCTTGAAAGGAACCTGTATCCAGAAGAATAATGCCACCCGGCTTCAAGCCGTTCAGTTCCACCTTCAACGCGGCGGGGTTCATCGCCACCAGAACATCAAAATTATCGCCTGCGGTTTTGATCACGCGCGAACCAAAATTAATTTGAAAAGCCGACACGCCAAACGTGGTGCCAATGGGAGCGCGAATTTCAGAAGGGTAATCGGGAAAGGTCGACAGGTTATTTTGCGCCACCGCCGTGGCCAACATAAACTGTCCACCGGTAATTTGCATGCCATCGCCGGAATCACCTGAAAAGCGGACCACCGCAGATTCAAGAGTTTGGCGGGATGGTGTATCACGGGAAGATGTCACACGGGATGGTGTCACCACGGCAACGTTCGGCGAAGATTCAGGCACAAGACATCCTTTATGAGAAATTCCAAGGTATAAGAATTCTTATCACACCTCGACTAATTTCCACAAAAAATACTTTTAGGAAATCAAACTAAGACAGCATTTCTTGAATGCGAATGATCAACTGCTTGGCATCTATGGGTTTTGAAATATACCCCGTCGCCCCGGATTCATAGATTTCATCATAGGACTTTGCATCCACGACAATCGTCGCCGCCAAAATAGGTATGTTTTTGAGCGGGATTTCCGCGCGGATCAACCGCATGGCCTCAAACCCAGACATTTCAGGCATTTGGATATCCATGATGATCAGGTCAGGAGGGTTGGCAAGGGCGGTTTTGATAGCCACGGCCCCACGTGTGACAAAGGTAATATCATGGCCAAAATCCTTTAAAATACCCTCGTAAATGTCGAGGTGCATTTCATCGTCATCGACTATCAAAATATTTGCCATGGTCACCACTCGCTATAAGCTACGGGGAACATCCTCTTTACCTTGTATATTGTATATTGTATATTGTATCACAATTTTAAGGAAGCTGCGGCCTTAATTGCCGGAGACAAAGCCGCTTCCAAATTATCAAGCAAATCAGAAATTTGGTCCGTTTTATTTTCCGTCAGGGCAATTTCAAGCTGACTGCTGTGGATACACACGTCTTCGGCTTCCAAAATTCCCGCACTGCCCATCAATGTATGAGCCAGTCTGGAGGCAGCGCTATATTGCTGGTTGTCCACCATTGTTCGCAAATTGGGAATGGCATCGGCATAAACCACATTGAATTTGATCAGGACCTTGTGCAAAAGCTCTTTTTTACCATTCAGGCGCACCAGCGCGGCATCAATATTAAAGGGCGGCAAGGCCTCTGGAAGCTTTGAGAGGGCAGCTTCACCCATCGATTCATTTTTCCCAACCCATTTCAAAATGGTCTCAAACAAAGTCCCCGGATCAATGGGCTTGGTGACAAAATCATTCATCCCGGCCTCAAGGGCCTTTGTCCGTTCTGAAGCCATCGCATGAGCGGTCAAGGCGATAATCGGCAAGGCTCTTTGCCCCAAATCATTACGTATGATTTTGGTCGCCGTATATCCATCCATGATGGGCATCTGCACATCCATCAAAACAAGATCAAACCTAAACGATATTTTCCTTAAAGCTTCCACCGCTTCTTCGCCATTGCTGACGACCGACACGATGGCCCCTTCGTCTTCCAGCAGCTCACGAGCAATCATCTGGTTGATGTCATTATCATCCACCAACAAAATATGCTGTCCGCCGAGCGCTTTAAACGCCTGCTGACTCTGACCCGGTCTGCTCAGCTGAAGCTTGGCGTGCTCTCTCGTCACGCTGGCCAAGGCAAACTTTGCGGTGAAGAAAAAACAACTGCCTTCCCCCAGTGTGCTGACCACCCCAATTTCACCGCCCATCAATTCCACAAGCTTTTTAGAAATGGCGAGCCCCAAACCCGAGCCACCATATTTTCGCGTTGTCGAAGCATCGGCTTGAGAAAAAGATTTAAACAAACCGCTCATTTGTTTGGGGCTGAGACCAATACCGCTGTCGGTCACCTCAAAACGCAGACAAGCCTCGCCTTCATTTTTGCTTTCCAGCGCCACCGCAACACTCACACTACCGTGGTCGGTAAATTTAAGAGCATTGCCAACAAGGTTCGTTAGCGTTTGCCCCAAACGCAAAGGATCGCCGACTAAAGTCGCCGGCACATTATCCGCACACGATACGTCCACTTTCAAACCTTTTTGCGCGGCCTTTGTTTCCATCAACGTGGACAAACCTTTTAGGACATCGTCAATTTTAAAATCAACACGTTCCATGTCCAACTTGCCGGCTTCAATTTTTGAAAAATCAAGAATGTCGTTGATCAGCCCCAACAGCGCATTGGACGAAAAATCTATTTTTTCTAAATAGTCCCGTTGCTTTTCATCCAGTTTGGTTTTTAACATTAAATGCGACAGACCAATGATGGCGCCGATGGGGGTTCTAATTTCATGGCTCATGTTGGCGAGGAATTTTCCGCGCGCCTTGTTTGCTTGTTCTGCCGATTGTCTGGACACTTCTAATTCTTCATTCGACAATGCATTTTCCAGCATGATCGAAATCTGATCCGCCATGTGCGTTAAAACTTCGACGTCTTCTAAGGTGTACTGTTTGAGGGTCCCTAAAATAATAATGCCCAGGGTCTTGCCCTTTGACAGCATTGGCAACATCAACATTTCCTTGGCATAAAGTTTGCTGATTCCAAGGTCAATGGTGGGGGCTGCATTTTCAGGTAGGTCTTGTAAGTGGCGGACGGTTTGATCGGCGGCGACTTGGGCTGGAAGCGAATCGTGCAATCCCACGGAACTCATCGACGCCGCACTGACCCCATGAAAAACAAAAGGGTACACAGCCTCTTCTGAGTCTTCCAACAGATAAATGCCGCCAATTTTCGACTCGCTCAGGTCCACAACCCGGTCCAAAGCTTTCTGCAGTAAATCACGGGGATCAAGTGTTGTGATCAGCAACGATGTTAAGTCATGAAACTTTCTGATTTTTTCGAGGTAAGCCAGTGCCGATAAATTTTGTTCAATTTGAATTTCAAGTTTGCCGCCATGTTCGGCCAATTTTTCTTCCGCACTTTGACGTTCTTTGACTTCAAGCTTCAGGCTTTCCTCTGAACTTTTAAGTTTTCGATATAATTTTGCGACATAAGACAAAAGCCCCGCCATAAACGTGAACGAAACGGTGAAGGCGACAATCCAACGCCAATATTCTTCAAAGAACATGGCCAAGGACAACCGCCCAAATTCACGAAACGGTCCGATGCGCAAATCTTGCATCAAGGTGCGAATGGGTTGGTAATTTAAGGGGACCGTCCACCCCGCATTKTTACCCGCCWRYGCNGSCCGGNTCKGTGGCYTGCATTTCCAACAAAGCAATYRCGACTTTTTGSGCRACATYATCCGRCGTATGSGCCAGTTTTGCCATGGGCCATTCYGGCACCAGCAGGGTGCTGATTTTATACGGGAACCTTTTAATGCCTTCGCCGTAGCCGGTACCTATGACCTTAAAATCATCGAGATTAATTTTGCCTTCCGCCGCCATGCGTTCCAAGGTATCGGTGCGCACGGTCCCCGCGTCGACTTCGCCATTGGCCACGGCAAAAACAACCGCATCGTGTTTGCTGCGAAAAACCAATGTGTCAAAATCAGCATAAGGATCAATGCCATTTTTTTTCAGTTCGAACCACGCCGCCTGAAAACCACCCAGAGAATTTTCCTTAACGGCCATAAATGAAGTGATGTTTTTTAAGTCCGCTATGGTTTGAATATCATTGCGATTGGNTTTGACGATGATCACGCCGCCAAAAACGGTCAGCGCGCGTCCATCGGGGCCTAGGTTTTTCAACGTCACCAAACGGCTGGTGCCGTACAGAGTTTCCATTTCGACATAGATGGACGGATTCACCAGCAAAAAATCAACTTCACCGCCGGCGACCTTTGGCGTAACTTCGTCAAAGCCCAAGGGCACCAATTCAATTTTATAACCATCGATTTTTTGGCTGAGGAAATCAGCCGTGGGCGCCCATTGTTGAAAAGCTTGTTGTTCGCCGCGTTTCGCCAAAACCCCCAGCTTTAAAACTTTATCTGCTGCAAAACTGCCCGCAGAAAATCCAACCACAAGCAACAGGCTCAATACGCCTATCGCCAGACGAAAGCCCTTATAAAAAACATCCCCCCGAAAAAACATGAAAAAATACCCCTCCTCTTTTTTCATCCCCACAATTCTTAGCAAACTTTCTGGTCAGAAGAAACTTACAACACCCAATCTGGGCGTACAAAATGGCAGGTATACCCGTTTGGTAGATTTTTCAGATAATCTTGATGCTCAGGCTCGGCCAGCCAAAAATCACCCGCGGGCTTGACCTCTGTGACCACTTTGTTGGGCCAGTGTCCTGAGATATTTACGTCCGAAATCGTTTGTAACGCGACCTGCTTTTGCGCTTCATCAACATAATAAATGCCCGAACGATATGATGTGCCCCGATCGTTGCCTTGTTGGTTCAAGGTGCTGGGGTCATGGATTTGGAAGAAAAATTCTAAAAGCGTGCGATACGAAATTTGCTCTGGATCAAACTCAATTTCGATGCCTTCCGCATGAGTGCCGTGATTGGGATATGTGGCATTTTTAACATCACCCCCGGTATAACCAACCCGTGTGGATGTAACGCCCGGCAACTTGCGGATCAAATCCTGCAGCCCCCAAAAACATCCCCCCGCCAATACAGCGCGATCAATCATGTCGGTTCCTTATCTGGTTTGATATGAACCATAAGCTTACACCTGTTGTGAAAAAARGCGGGATTTAAGTTAAACCTTAAAATGATCAAGATAGTCTTTTAAGGCCTCAAAGGCATCGGCGACACTTCCTTGCAGTTCGGGTACCAAAGAAAAAGCGCGTTCTGTGTCACCCGCGCGGCAAGCTTCTTCTATTGTTTGGGCGATCTTATTCAGGTGAAGAGCTCCAAATGTTGCCGACGAGCTTCTTATGGTGTGGCACTCAAGCTCAAGAACCTCTGCATCTTGTGTTTCGATTGCGGTTTTAATGTGCTCCATGCGCTCTTCGATATTTGTRAAAAAGGACTCTAAAAAGGTCGGGATCATCGAGGCGTCGGTATCTTCCGCAAGGGTAATCAAAGCCGACTTATCAAATATAGGCGCTTTTACATGCGTCACCTTGATGTCAGGCGTCGTGTTTTCTGGTTTGTCGCATGTCCAGCGTGCCAAGGCATCCAAGACGGCTTCACGGCTGACAGGTTTGGGTAAATAATCATCCAGACCCGCGGCAAGAATGTCTTCTCGATCTCCGGGCATGGCATGTGCGGTCATGGCAATAATCGGAATTTTTGCTTTTTCACCGGGTAACTGACGAATATGTGCTGTCGCTTGAAGGCCATCCATTTCTGGCATGGAAACATCCATCAGAACCACGTCATACGATCTTTGTTTTACAGCTTCTACGGCTTCTAAACCATTTTCTGCTGCATCAACATAATGACCCGCTTTTTCCAAAWKMSWSMKYRYRASMRTSYGGTTGGTTGGGTTGTCTTCTGCGAGCAAAATTCTCAGCTTACGATCCGGCTCTCTAGCCGACGTGGGTTTGAGATTCAGGACGTCTGCTTTATTGGCCGGTGGCAAACACACCGAAAAATAAAACGTAGAACCCTGCCCCAGATCACTTTCAAAGGACAAGTTTCCGTTCATGTTTTCAGCCAGTTTTTTTGAAATTGCCAAGCCTAAACCTGTACCACCATATTTACGGCTGTAGGACGGATCAAGCGTTGTGAACTCTGCGAAAAGATCGCCGTGTTTTTCTTTCGCAATGCCAATACCCGTAYCATGAACAGAAAAGAGGAGCGTATGGTTTGGGTGATCATCCCCCAAAGTTTTGATTTTAAGATCGACACAACCGTGCTCGGTATACTTCACCGCATTACTGGCAAGATTTAAAAGCACTTGACGTAAACGTCCGGGATCGCCTTCAACAAATTCAGGTACATCTGTATCGATATCCAAGTTCAATTGATTGCCTTGTTCATCGGCGCGTGCGACTAACATATCAATGATGCTGGACATTAGGGGTTTCAGCGCAAAGGCATTTTTTTCAAATTCYARCTTGYCKGCTTCCATTTTTGAAAAGTCTAAAATATCGCTGATAATATCCAACAAACCTTCGCCGGATCGACGGGCTGTTTGCACATAATTTTTTTGCTCCCCATCCAGTTTTGTATCATCCAACAACCCCAAAACACCAAGAACACCATTTAACGGCGTGCGGATTTCGTGGCTCATCATGGCTAAAAAACCAGCCTTAGCCCGGTTGGCGGCTTCGGCACGATCCTTAGCAATGTGAAGAGCTTCAGCTGCTTCTTTATACAAGGTGATATCGCGCACGATGCCAACAAAAAAACGTTTGTTGTTGAGTTCTACATCGCTGATGGCAAGCGACATTGGGAATGTTGAACCATCTTTGCGCCGGCCGACAACTTCCCGGCTCAATCCGATGACCTTGGCGTCCCCGGTATGAATGTAATTGGCAACATAAGCATCATGATTTTCGTGGTAAGGCGATGGCATAAGAACTTTAACATTCTRKCYGRTGKYWKCWWYMKYYSWSWMKYMRAMRATRMSYWCRGCYRYSRGKYWGMMCSYYAWRASRAYKSYYYKCSTRWSRMWKMYRAWSAWKYCGTCAACGACGGTATTTACAATTGCCCGAACACGCGATTCGCTTTCCGCAAGTTCAGCCGTTCTTTGCTCTACCAACTGTACCGTCGTTTCACGCTGAACAATGATCATCCGCAGATAAAAGGCTAATAATCCGCTCAATACGACGCCGATCATAAAGACAGCCGTAGCTTCCCAATGAATAAGACGGCTGTGACTTTTTGAGGGGCAAAATGATATCGACCACTTACGACCGGCAACATTACGCTCGTTTGAAACACAGTCCGCAGAAAGGTCTTTTTGAAAAAGCTCATTATCCAGCTTGRGATACAAGAGTTGTTTGCCCATCGGTGCTGATTTGTCAAAAACAAAYACATTCATAACCTGAGATCCGCGTCCCAAATGGCTCATTGAATTTTCGATCATGTCGCCAATGCGAAACACACCCAATACAAAACCCAATAAATTATTCCGGCGTTCTTCAACAGAAGCACTTTTAATATTGACCCGATAAATCGGTTTGAACACAAGAAAGCCAAATTGTGCTTTCGTTTCTTGAACCAAGGTTATGCGGGCCGTTGCCACCATTTTTCCACGGTCACGCGCTTGTTCCAGGGCCTGACGTCGCGCCGGATTTGATCCCAAATCAAAACCAAGCGCCAATTCGTTGCCTTTTACAGGTTCGACAAAATAGACCGGAAAATATTCATCCCGTTCGCCGACGGCAATCATTTTCCCCTGGGCTTGTCGTTCGGTAAATTTAAATTTAGGGAAGCCTTCTTGTTGTGCCGCGAATTCAAAATTTAGGCGTTCCGCTATAGTCACACGCGGTATCCACTCAAGGGCTTGAATGCTTGGGTAACGATTAAATACCGGGGCTGTAAATTTATGAAAGGCCGTGCGACTTAATTGCGSCGTCGCATCAAACAATCCACCAAGGGAATGAAGTGTTTCAAAGGTCGAAAAAAAATCTCGTTCAAGGACGGTCAAACGTTCATGGGCGGACAATTTAAAATTACTTTGCCGACGTTCATGGGCGTTGGTTTGGACAAACAGCAACGCCATCACGGACAGCACAATACCCATGACGAATAGCAAGATGATCGGTGTATGTCTGCGGATCAAATAAATACTCTTTTTTACGTAAAGTTTAAGTTCTATCCATCGCAAGTCGTAATCGTTTACATAATTCTTTAAGGTGGATTGGTTTCGTAAAATAACCCGTTGCGCCGGCCGCAAGCGCCTTTTCCATGTCTGCCATTTGCCCGCGTGAGGTCAACATATAAATGGGAATATGGGACAATGACCAATGCGCGCGAATTTCTTTTAAGACCTCGAGCCCACTTTTATCCGGCATTATCCAATCCAAAAGCACCAAATCAGGGGAGGTTTTATGCACCAGCGCTAGGCCGTCGATACCATTTTCGGCCACGTGAACTTCAAAATTTTCACTCGCCGATAACTTATGACTGACGATATTTCGCACCGTGACATCGTCATCAATCAACACGCATTGAATCTTTCGCTTGCTGTGCAACATTGTTTTAAAGTCTTCAAATATGCCAGCCATAAATCTTCATTCCCCTTTCCTTAAGACATGGGCATCTACATCCCTTAATACTAGCAAATAAATAGAAGAGCCGTCGAGTTTTAGCGTTCTTGAAGCGCACTGCCGAAACTTGCGAAAACGGGGCCGAAAATGTAGCCAAATACAGATCGTTTTCCGGTGGTGATGTTGGCTACAACACGCATGCCCGGGTACAGTTGATATTGAATCGTACCCCCGTCAAAATAGTCCTTTTCAGCATCAATCCGGACTTTATAATATGGCATGCCTTCGGGAGTCATAAGTGTATCGGGGCTGATTGATTTCACTTTGCCGACAATGTCTTTAAAGTGTGCGGCGTCCGCCGTAGCGAGTTTGACCGAGACGTGTTGACCGACTTTTACATAGCCAATGTCACCCGTTGGTAATTGGGCTTCGATCACCAAACGATCACCTTCGGGCACCAAATCAACGACCGGGTCGCCTGCGCGAATAACACCGCCTTCGGTGACCACATGCAAGGTTTTAACGGTGCCATCCACGGTCGCCCGCACCACCGTTCTTGAAACACTATCTTCGAACTTAATCAGGCGTTCATTTAATTCCCGCAAGTTTCCACGGGAATCGTTCAGTTCATTTTGAACCTCATTCATGGCCGAGGTTTCAATTTGTTGCGCCTGTGTTTGGGACTCTTTTAAAGCGGAACTGGCCGAAGACAGACTTGATTTGGTATCGGAAATAGTACCCTTCAGTTCGTTCATTCTTGTCAGCAAATCTAAATGCAAATAACGATTGGTCAATTCGTCCAGCATAAGCTCTTCGCTGATCGAAACCTTTTCTTCGTGCAGCTTTAAGGTTGATCGCATATTCACAAGGCGATCTTTCATTTGACGCACGTTAAATTCTTTTTGCGATATCACTTCTTTTTGCGTGGCCATGCGGTTTTTAAGATCGTTTTGTCGCGCCTGAAATTGATCATTTTCTTGACCAATGATGTCTCCAAATTTAGCCTTCATTTGCGTACTGAATTCTGGAGTGTCTAAGCCTTTGGCTTCGGCTTCCAAACGCACAATGCGGATTTTCAAAGACGTGGTGCGCACCTGAAGTTCGGACAAATCGGCACCGCTGATAATTTGTTCAAGGTGAACCAACGCTTGCCCTTTTTTTACCCGTTGGCCTTCGTGCACATCGATTTTACGAACAATGCCACCTTCAAGATGCTGAATGGATTTGACCTGCGTTGACGGTATAACTTCACCCTCGGTCATGCTGACGATGTCTAATGTACCGACCATGCCCCAAACAAAAAATCCGACAAAGATCCCTGCAAATAATTTGAAAAATATTTGTGTGGTCTTTTTGCCCTTGTCGACATTTTCACGCGGCGTGGTTCTTTTCCCCAGAACGGCAAAAACATTTTCGTCATCGATGAACTTTTTCATGTGCCTTCCCCATCACGTCGGGCGATTTCTTCTGCGGTCGGCGCGCGGTGTCCCGCACCACTTGGATACGCCGCAGAAAACTTTGTAATCCGGGGTTTGGGTTTGCTGTTCAAATCAATGACCGCGTGAATGGCATCGTCGTTTGAAGCCTTGTGCGACATTAAAAAGACCGTGCGACCTTCTTTGACAAATTGGTTCAGAACTTGACTGACGGCGGCGCGGCCTTCGCCATCCAATCCGTCAAACATTTCATCAAAAACCACCATGCGGCCATCGGTCGTTAAGGCCCTCGCCAAGGCCAATTGACGACGAATGCCCACCGCCAATTGCCGACCATTATCGACAATCATGGTTTCCAATCCTTCGGGGCTTTCATCCACAAAAACCCTGAGCCCCGCCTGATTGATGATTTCGTTCAGGCGTTCAGGGGTCATGTCGGGGGCCAAGGTGCGTAAATTTTCTTCGATGCTGGCATTTAAGAATGTTGGTTCTTGGGGGAAATATACAACTTGAGTACGCCACCATTCCAACACGACCTGGCGCAGATCTAATCCGTCGATCAAGATCTGTCCACGAATGGGCGATAATAATCCGGTCAGTATTTTAGCCATGGTGGTTTTTCCGGTGCCGCTTTCGCCCACCACAAAAACCAAAGACCCGGCGTCCAATTTTAAATCAATGGATTCAAACAGCGGTGTGGAACTGCCCGGATAGAAAAAGGCAACGTCGCGAAATTCAATGGAACCGGTATAGTTTTTCTTGGCCGAGCCACGGTCGGCTTCCAAGGGCAGGGCAACAAATTCTTTTAACAAGCCCATCGCATTGTCGGCTTTTTCAAAAGCGGTGCGCAGGCCCGCAAAACGGCCGAAGGGTTGCAACGCACGGGTCGCCAAAATATTCGCCGCAATCAACATGCCGGAATCCAAATCACCGTTCACCACCAACACCGCACCGACGGCGATGACCAAAACACTCATGAACGCCGTGCTGCTTTGGGTGACGGTTTGAATTAAGCCTTGGCTTGATCCGATGCTGTCGCGCAGCTCATTTACTTTGTCCGTTTGTTCGAGCCATTTTTCTTTCAAGAAGGATGCCGCATTAAAGCCCCTCACGGTTTCGATTTCACGATTGGCCGTCTCAACATAAGAACTCGATTGCGCCGACTCGCCTTTCATATCCTGAGTAGAATCGCGTATGCCCGCTGATTTCACCATGGTGTGGAACAWGATAAAGGCGATAAACAATACGGTGATCAACGCCAAAACCCAACTGAACATCGCCAGCACAATCAAAAACACAATGGAAAACGGCACGTCTAAGATCGTATTGATGTTTGAGGGTGTGTACGCGTTTTCTACTTCGGTAATGCCGTTGATAATTTCCCGGCGCTTAGCCGTATCGATTTGTGACAATGCAAACATTTGCGCACGGGTGAGCACGGAAAAAACCGAAAGCGCAATTTCTTCGTTGGGCTTTTCATTKATGTCGCGGACAAGRTTATGACGGACTTGGCGAAACCCAAATTCCAACCCAATCGCGATCAAGGCTCCGGTGGTCAGGGTGATCAAAGTCGAATCAACGCCATTAGACACATAACGGTTYAACACCTGCATCACATACAATGAGGACGCCAAGGCAAGGATGTTGGACAGCAAAGCGGAAACCAAAAGTTCCCCCGCCCAAAACCGTTCGCGCAACAATCGTTTAACGACTTCTTCCATGGCTTATCCGATGAGCTCCCACATGCATTTTTTAATCATAAGCATATGATTATGCTATGATAACGCCGCCAACAAAAATATCCGTTGCGTCCAGATTTGTATCGGTAACGCCTTCAAGTTTCAATTCAAAATCGGCAGCACCGCTGCCATCAACGTCAATGCTGAGCACTTTTGTTGTATTGTCAAAAAGAGCCTGACCCGCAAAATTGGAGAAGGCCGTGGCCCCGGCTGTATAGCTAAAGGCCGTACCGTTCATAAATGCAGATAAGTCCAATTGATCGACACCGGTCGTACTCGTACCCGCATTAAAGTTTGTGATAATATCACGCCCTGCACCCACGACTGAATCACCCACGTCAAAGATAAAGGTATCGTTCGCCGTGCCGCCAGTCATGGTATCTGTACCCGCCAAACCCATCAAGCTGGTCGAAACCGTTGCATGACCGACCAGCGTATCGTTGTGACCAGAACCAACGATAGCTTCGAAGTTCACAAGGCTATCCGCGCCTTGGTTGGCACTGATCGTTTGCGCCGCCGTGGTCGTCAAATCAACCGACACGCCATCTGTTGATGAACTGTAATCAACAAAATCAAAGCCCGCACCACCATCCAAAGTATCATCGCCTTCGCCACCAGAGATAACGTCATCACTGGTCCCGCCAACGATAACGTCATTACCTTGCTGACCACTCAGAACGCCGCCGCTGGTATTCGAGCCAAAGATATAATCGTTAAACTGGGTGCCCAAGACACTTTCGATATTGATCAGGGTGTCGAGCGAGCTCGCCCCCGTGGTTGCCCCGGTACCGTCAAGCGCTTGTCCCGCCGCAACGTTTTGTCCACTCAAGGTTTCTGCAGAAGTGCCAAGGTTGACAACAACACCGGACAGAGCATTTTCAAACTCAACACGATCATTGCCGCTGCGACCATCAATAGAATCAGCGCCAGCCATGCCGATAAAGGCCTCATCAAAGTTGCCAACAGCACCCGCCAATTGATCGGCGAAGGACGAGCCCAACACTTGGCTGATGCCGCTGTTGAACTGATCCATGCCAATATTGGCTCCATCGTTCACGGTTCCCGCAACACTATTCACCGTAATCACAGCCGCATTAGGCTCGGTGCCGGATGATGTAAAGCCATTGCCTTTAAAGTATTCGGTCAACACCAAATTGCCTGTTCCTGCCGTACCGGAAACGGCATTCACGTCGGCTCCTGTGGCACCCGTATTAATGGCCGCAACCAAACCTGCAATAACCTGATCAATCGTATCTGTGGTCAATGATGTGTAAATAGCATTGGMCCCACCAACGGTAACGGTATAATTACCCGACGTACCAAGGCTCGCCGATGAAACGGTCAATGTATCAACCTGAGCCACATTGTCGGAAGAAAACGCCCCGCCACCAAGGTCAAGCGACACACCGCCCGATGCATCACGATAGCTGACCCGCGTGTTGTCGTTGCCCGTGAAGATATCATTGCCGGCACCACCTTCAAATCCGTACTTCGCATTTATATTTGCAGTGTCCGCCGTAAACGTATCATTGGCATCCGTACCCATCACACTGATGGTGCTGTTGATCCAATTAATAGACCCGGCATTGATAAAGGAATCCGTTCCATCAACACCTGCAGCCCCCTTAACAATCGTCGCACTGCCCACCGCTAGGTTTGTGAAGTTCACAACAATAGGTCCCGCGAGATCAATATAGTCGAGATCAATATTTACAAAATTCGCACTGTTGAAATTAATTTGATCCGTACCCGTGCCGGTGATGATGGCATCAAAGCCACCGCCGCCTGTATTTATAATGTCGTTGCCCGCCCCACCAAGCATGGCATTATTACCCGCACCGCCTGTCAACGTATCGTTACCAGCCCCCCCAAACAGATAATCATTGCCGCTGTTGCCTAACAAGGTATCGGCGGCCGCAGTGCCCGCAATCAACCAATTGTCAATGGAGCTTGCCGTGGCCGTTGTGCCGACGAAGTACGTTTCTGTGGTTGCATCAATGGTGCCATCGAAATTAGCATCAAACTGAATTTCGTTCAGCGGGTTGGTGACATGTGTAAGGATCGTGGTCGTGGACACCGTTCCGATATCGTCGCTAAAGCTGAGCACCAAATTACCCGTCGCCGTATCGATTAAAGCATCGCTCAGTTCCAAACCGACACTGGTTGGTGCGACAAGCTTGTCGGAGCCTCCGTTCGTGACGTAAGTATCCGTCCCGGCTGATACGATCACAAGGTCATCACCCGGTGTCCCCGCAAGCGTATCATTGCCCGTCGTGCCTTTAACAACATCACTTACAACGGTGATGGTTTGCACCGTGGACGTGGTGCCATCAAAAACCGAAATCACAAAACTGTCGGTACCAAGGTAAGACGCACTTGGTGAATAGTCAAAGGAACCATCGGGGTTCAGTGACACAAAACCGTTTGCGGCCTGTGTATCCAAACTATACGTCAGGGTATTACCATCGGCATCCGTGGCGATAAATTTATCGAAATAAACCCCGCCCGGCTCAACAACAATATGTGTTTCAAAAATATTCGGCAGAGTATTAACCCACGTTTCGGCCCCCGCCGTTTGCCCGGTCAATGTGCCGTCTAAATTATTGCTAGAGAAATCAACAACCGTGGTTCCAGAACCATCTGCTAATGGCCAATAGCCAACAAGACCAGCTGTATTGGTCAGATTGCCCGACATGTCCAGTGCAATTTCTGTGGCTGTTCGGACCGTGCTCCAAACGGCTACATCAGCAATTTCGCCCTTAAATTCATTCAGACCCGCACCGCCTGCAACACCACCATTTTGATGACCGATACCAAAGCTTGTCGCCGTATTAATGGTTCCCGTGCTGGCAACCGTCGCGTCCAGTTGACCATTGACGTAGAATTTTACGGAACTTCCATCAAACGATACAGAAACGTGAGACCACTCATTGGTATTAATGACCGTCGTACCCGTTGACCAAACTGTGCCATTAAAGAAATATAAATGCCCCGCAGAATCAAGGTTAAACAGCGTGCCAGAGTCCGCAGGTCCTTTTGAGAATATTCCAGAGCCCACTTGTGCAGGATCAATCCAGGCTTCAATCGTAATGGCGGTCATGCTCGCAGGGGCACCCGTGATACTCACAAAATCATTTACACCATCAAATTCCAAAGCCTGCCCTTTGGTCGAAACAACCAACGGCATATTCGCCACGGTGCCGCCACCCAAGGTTCCCACATTACCATTCGAAGACATGTCTTCGGTCAGGAAGGTCGTGCCGTTGGTGCTGAAGCTGTTGTCCAAAGGCCAATACCCCGAAAGCCCCGTTTCTGCACCCGTCAGGCCTTGGTTCATGTTGGTTTGAATATCGGTTGTGGTCAGGGCAACATCCCACAGCCGGACTTCGGCCATGTCCCCTTTGAAGGGACGGGCAAGTGTTCCATCATCTTGACCGATGATCAGATCACCGGCTCCGGCATGCAAATAGCCGTTGGTATGATTGTCCGTATTGACCGCGCCTGCAAACGTCGTTGTGGTTGTTTCTGCTACGCCATCAATAACGATGATGGGCTCATTAGTATTGTCATAAGACATGGCCACATGATGCCATTGTCCATCCAACACGTTTGTGGTGCCACGGGTCAGCATATAATCTTGATTGGTTGGATTTCCGTTAAAGAAATCAGCCCGCAAAATCCCGCTGGTATTTTCAATAGAGAATTTCCAACCCAAATTGTTGTCACTGTTTGTATGGTTGGCGACCAGCGTTTGCACGGCACCCGTATCGGTCGTTCGAATCCAAGTTTCATAAGTGATCGCTGTCGTCGGGTCGGTCGCGGTACTGTTGGCAACAACAACGCTATCGTTTGTGCCATCAAACTGCATAAAGCCATCCAACGCACCAACGCCATGAACCACAGGAGCGGCGTTGGTTACGGACGCCGTAACAACAACATTTGTGCCATTGACGGTTCCGGTGAAGGTATAAGCCGCACCTAGGTTGCTGGTGACGTTGAACGTGCCCGCCGTGGCCGATGCATAATTCATGACTTGGAATGTTTGCTGATCGGTTGGCACAGTTCCGTTCATGAAATTCATGTGGAACGTGCCGTCCACATTGGTCGCATCCGTGTAGTTGATCACGTCATAGTCCGTGCCCGCCGTAGTTCCGGTGCCGGAAACATCAATGGTATAGTTTGCCGTGGCCGTATTGGTGTTGGCACCATTAATGGTCATCGAACCAACCGTCGCAACGCCACCCGCTTCGATGTTGCCAGAGTTGGTGAACGTTGTCCCCGTGCCTTGAATGAATAAGGTCTGGCCATCGGCGATGCTCATGTCGCCAGCGTTGCTATAAACACCGCCGACTTTGTTGAAATAAGTCGGTCCATTAAAGAGCAAAGTTCCGGTACTGGCATTGGTCAGGTTCGCATCAATACGACTGTAAGCCGTTGTGGTCGTGATGGTTCCGGTGTTGGTCAGCGTGCCTGTATTTACGGTCAGCGTTGACGAGTAACTCTGAGACCCCGCCATATTGATGGTGCCAGCGTTCGTGGCAAAGCTATCTACAACAATTTGTGTGCCGCCGCTCGCGGCATAATCAATCGTACCTGCGTTAGACGAAATCGTATCGAGAGTAATCAGCGCACCCGTGGCATTGATCGTACCCGTTGCCTCATTGCTGATGATCAAGGTGCCGCCGGTTACGCTGCCCAGATTCAAGGTGCCTGTGTTGGTGATGGTTCCCGTCATCGTTCCGGAAATACTGAACGTACCAGAGTTCGCGACGGTCGTGGTTGTCGCATTATAGACAGTCATGGTGCCAGAGTTGTCGACGGTTGTGGTGTTAAAGGCCGCCCCATTCCCCGAGACTGTAACGGTACCTGCGGCTGCATTCGTCAGTCCGCCGCTTAAATTTAACGTACCAGAATTCGCCGTAAGCGTCGTTGCATTGGTGTACGCATCGGCGATGGTTATCGTGCCACCCGTCCTCGCATAAAGTGTTCCTAAATTGTTAACCGTGCTGCCCGCTTGAATGTCGAACGTTGTTCCCGCACCTTCGACGTATAAGGTTTTAGCCGCCCCAATGTTTAATGTGCCTGAGCTTACATAGCTGCCGCCGACCTTGTTGAAATTGGTGGTCGTGCCATCAAACGTCAACGTACCGGAACTGTATAAGTCGGTACTAATGCGGTTGTACCCCGTAACCGTGGTGAAGGTTCCGGTGTTGGTAAACGTGCCGTGGGTTGATGTCAGATAGATGTTCGTAGAGGCCGAACTCCCATTCATGTTGATCGTACCAGCGTTCGTGATGTCACCCGCAACCGTTAAGTTTATTCCAGATAATGCTGCATAATCCATGACAGTGCCTGAATTCACTGTCAAAGACTTTGCCGCCGTCGTTCCCGCTAAGGTTAGTCCTGCCGCGCCAATGATCACATCCGTAGTGGCATCCGGAACAGTATTCGTATCCCAGTTAGTGGTCGTGGCCCAAAGCCCGTCACCGCCCGTATTGGTCCAATTCGCCGGGACGTCTTGAATAATACCAACAAAGTCGGCTTGATCCGGTGGCGTGGTCAGACCGGCAAGCTTGATCAGGGTTTGATCAAAGCTGGTTCCCGTTCCCACACCTTGAATCGCAACATAACCATCCGTGCCATCGGTGAAGAAGTTTGCGGTGTTTGCCGTGGCATTGGCAAACAGATCTGCGGCAGTGGTCGCGACATCGGTCGTAAACGTCCAAGCCGATGAACCAAGACTGATCCCCGCCATGCCCGTAAATTCAATTTTATCGGTGCCCGTGACAAAGTCGGTGATGGTATCCATGCTGGTCGCAGTGGAATCAGTTGCCGATATATATTTAAAGGTATCCGCACCCGTACTGCCCGTAAGGGTGTCTGTACCTGCACCACCGCTAAGGACGTCATTACCAGCACCACCCGATAACGTGTCGTTACCCGTGTTGCCGTTGAGAGTGTCAACACCCGCTGTTCCGGAAAGAATGTGATCCATGATCACATCTTCGTCAGCAAAACGGAGGATCTCCGTGTTCGTAACCGTATCGACACCATCGCTACCGACATTGTCCGTAACGGTCGTGACCCCAGCTGTTGTTGAAACGGTGTAATCGGCTCGGTTGCCAGAGAAAATAGCAACGTCGATGCCAAGGTCATTGGTGCCGCCATTAATGGTGTCATTGCCCACGCCGCCTGTGATCAGGTCACTGCCGCCGTCGCCATTCAAAATATCGTTGCCAGCACCACCGTTTAAGGTGTCGTTGCCCGTGCTGCCGTTCAGCGTATCTGTGCCCGCAAATCCATTAAGGACGTCATTACTAGCACCACCCGTTAACGTGTCGTTACCCGTGTTGCCGTTGAGGGTGTCAACACCCGCTGTACCTGATAAGGTTTGACCCAGCATCACATCGCCATCGGCAAAACGAAGGGTTTCAATATTGGTGAGGGTATCGGTTCCATCGGTGCCGACATTATCGGTGATTGTAAAGGTCCCATCGCCATTATCGACAACACCATAATTCGCTTGGTTGCCAGAGAACACGGCTATATCGAAGCCAGCCAATCCATCAATTGAATCGTTACCCACGCCCCCGGTGAACAGGTCGGCCCCAGTCGTTCCGGTTAAGGTGTCGTTGCCGACTGTGCCTGTGGAGGCGGTAACGGCTTCGATCGTAATATTCGCCGTACCCGTTGTTATATTAAAGCCATCGCTTAAGGTATAGGTGAAGTTCGCGGCCCCGGTGATACCAGTGTTTGGCGTAAAGGTGATTTCACCGTTCGCTAAGGTCACCGTGCCACCCGTGCCTGCGGTCACGTTTGTGATCGAAAGCGGATTGCCTTCTAGGTCCGTGTCGTTCGCCAACAAGCTGGCAACGGCAAAGGTCGAAACCGTATCTTGAACCGTAGCTAAAGCATCTGTGGTCGCAACGGGCGCATCATCAACGGGTTCAATATTGACCGTGATGACTTTGGTGACGATGCCGCCATTGCCATCATCAACCTTGATCGTAAAGGTATCGGTGCCATTTACATTTGCGTTCGGGACATAATCAAAGTGACCGTTATTCGCTGCGTCAAACGTCACCGTACCTTTGGTGGGTTCGCTTCCCGTAACGATGCTGTACGTCAGGGTATCGCCATCGAGATTCTGCACGACCAGCATGTCATGATAGGACTGATCTTCGGTTACATAAATATCAAATTCAAAGATTTCCGGCAGGGTGTTGACCCATGTTTCCGCACCCAAAACCATGCCCGTGATCGTACCATCCAGACCATTGCCAGAGAAATCTTGAACCGTCGTACCCGTGCCATCGACCATGGGCCAATAACCCGCAAGTGTGCTCATGTCGCCGGAAGGTTCACCGGACATATCGGATTGAATTTCGGCAGCTGTACGCACCCCATCCCAAACCCGCATGTCGGCCAGCTGGCCATCCATATATCTTTCATTGCCATTAGAATAATGACCGATTTGAAGCGGAAGGCTTCCAGAAACAAGCGGGGTCGTATAGGTGCTCGTTGTGCCAACACCGTTCAGGTAGACGGTCACCTGTTGGTTAACGGCATCTACGGAAACGGCGACATGGTTCCATTCCCCAATCGCAACAGTTGCTGTTGAGGCCCCATTTGCCCAAGTGGCCGCATCGGATGGGCTTGCCCCTGACCCGGCAGTAAATACGACGATTCCCGAAGTACTTATTTTAAATAAAACCTCTGTGTTATCGTTTGATTGGCCACTGGCTACCGTAGCCTTGCCGAAAATGGCATTATGGGTCGCCAAACTGTCAACGTTGATCCAGCCTTCAAGTGTGTAACTTGCGGCCAAATTGGTCAGGCCGGTTGTGACAACATCATCCACGCCATCAAACGTCAAAGCTTTGCCATGGGTGGTGACGACCATCGGAGCCGCCGTGCCCGCACCAAGTGTGCCGCCGTTTGCATTGGGGCTTAGGTCTGGCGTAATACCGCTGTTCACTTCATCTAACGGCCAATACCCAGTCAGGCCCGTTTCACTGCCCGTCAAGCCTTGGTTCATATTGGCGGAAATTTCAGTATCGGTGCGGGCCGTATCCCAAGTGCGAACTTCGGCAATATCGCCGCTGAAGAATTCAAGGTCGCCCGTGCCATTGTGGTAAGAGCCGATACGGGCATTGCCCACAGCCAAAAGATTTGGTGCCATCGCCGCCGCCGTACCCGAGGTAGCTCCATCCACATAAAGTTGGGCGCTGGTTCCATTATACGACACAGCAACATGGTGCCATTGACCATCGTTCACGGCGACGGTCGAACGCGGCCCCAAGATATTGGCTGTATCGAAACCCAGTTTTCCATTTGCATCCACCAACAGGAAAGCGGCTTGATTGGTTGTTGTTGCATCACCGACAAAGAGAATTCGTTCGGTCGTGCCTGTTGTTTGAACCCAAGCTTCATATGTGAAGGCCCCGGTTCCGGTGGCAAGAGATGTGGCAGCACTGATATCAACAACATCATTCGTGCCATCAAACTGCATAAAGCCATCAAGGGCGACGACACCCAAAACGTCTGGAGCACTGTTCACCGACGTCACGGATACGGATTTGCTGTGCACAGCACTATCGTCAGTGCCATCGTTCACAGAAAAATCAATGGTGCGCGGTTGGGTGCTCGGAGCTGGGCTTGAATTGTTATATGTGATCGAACGCAGGGCGGTTTGATAATTGGCTAACGTATCAGAACCCGACAGCGTCAAGATGCCCGTCGTGCCATTCCATGACCCGGTGATGTTTGTTGTATCGGCAAAGGCCAAGACGTCTTCACCCGATGTGAAATTCGTGGTGATTTTAATGGTCGCACTGGCCAAGTTAGCTGAATCAATATCAGCAACGGTAATGCCCGCATCAACAACTTGAGCCCCCGTGCCTTCGGTAAAGGCCAAAGCCCCCGAACCTGAGCTGGCAACCGTCGAAGCATCGTTAACGCTCGCAATATTAACATTGATAACTTTTGTCGTGATGCCGCCATTGCCATCGTTCACTTGAACGGTGAAGGCGTCAGAACCATTTACGTTTGCATTTGGCGTATAGGTTAAATTGCCCGACCCATCAAAAGTGACTGTGCCTTTTGTTGGATCGCCACCCGTGCTCACGCTATAGGTCAGCGCATCGCCTTCGGCATCATTTACGGCAATTTTAGCCGTGATGGCTGTATCTTCAATCACCGCTAATGTTGTTGTCGGCGGCACATCAACAAGCACAGGTTCTGCCGTATCGCCAACGGTTGCCGTGCCTAACGTAGCCGCCGTGCCGGTGGCACTGACGTCTGGTGTTGTGCCGTTTGAAATAGTTTGTAAAGGCCAGTTGCCAACCAAGTTTGCTTCGCTTGCCGGAGAGGCCAGAGGGCCTTGATAGTTATTTGCAATCTCAGTCGCACTACGATCTACATTCCACACGCGAACATCAGCAACACCACCGTTCCAATAATGATCGCCCGGGTTGGCGTAATGACCAATTTCAAGAGGATTGGTTCCAACAACCGTCGTGGCCGTCACATTTCCAGAGGTAAWAAGCGAACCATCAAGGTAAACTTTAAAGGCTTTCGAGGTATCATTATAAGTAACGGCAACGTGATAATCCGTGTTGTCGGATAAAATGCCGCCGTTGAGATACAGGCTGCTGGAAAAGATGCTCAATTTACCGTCGGTTTGAACCTCAATGTTAAGTTCAGCCGTGTCGTTATTGCCACCAGCCTGCTTCGATACAATCGGTTTGTAGGTATTATCTGCAGCGACACCGGTACGAAAAGAAGCTTCGACCGTCCAGTTTGCACCTAAGCTTGTCACGCCCGTTGATACATAATCATTCGTACCATCAAACTGCATCGTTTGCGGACCTGCGATCACACCGTCAATAATCGGCGCATCATTCACAGGATCAATGACAAACCCGGTGGTCTGCGGCGACGTGGTTATGCCATCGGCATCGGTCAGGGTGAAGGTGAAGGTATCTTGAGTTGTTTGCGAATTGTCGTGAACGTATTTGACCAAGCCAGCATCAATGTCGGCCTGGGTGAAGGTTCCATTGTTTGAAAGAGCGACGCCACTTTTATACATGGCCCCATTCACAGGAATGGTGGTGATGGTATAGGTTAAAGCCCCGGTTTCAACATCGCTTGCCGACATATGGGTATTGGTGAGAATAATCTCGCTGCCCTCAAGAACAGAGGCAAGCGCGGATGCAGAAGTGTTGAGCATGATCCCCGCAGATATACCTGTTGTAACAACATCCAATTTGCCATCGTTATTAAAGTCCGCAATCAGCACGCCATCGACAGGGTTTGCCGTCAGCGTCGTTGGCGTGAAGTTGGCATTTCCATCGTTCAGGTAAACGGCGTTCGTCGAAACAATGGCATCTAAATCCCCATCGCCATCCACGTCGCCCAAAACCACGTCACCGGGAATTTCAGATACATTACCGAGAGCTTGTCCGGTATTGGTAAAGGTTCCGCTGCCATCGTTGAGGAACACCATGTCCGTTTCATAACGATTGGCGAGGAACAAATCATTGTCCCCATCACCATCCAGATCAGCCAATTTAATGCCGAGTGTAGAGGTTAAGTTGTTTGTATGGGTAATGGTTTGGCTCAGCGTAAGATTACCGGTGCCATCATTTGTCCAGACCCGCGTGGCACTCGATGCGCTATTGCCCCAACTTCCGGTCACCGCATCAATATCACCATCGCCATCAATGTCGGCCAAGGTTACGGATTTATCATCGGCAGGAGACGTTAGCGTTTGCGCCAATGAGAATTGCCCGGCAACGCCCCCGGCATTATTAAAGAAAACTTGATTGGCACCATTGGTCGTAACGAAGATATCAAGCAAGCCATCATTATTCAGATCAGCAAATTGAACATCGGAAGCCCCCGTCACCGAAATGATTTGACCGTTCGACGTAAAAGCTCCGGAGCCATTATTTAACTGAATGGCAGGCACCCCAGATCTAAGGCCGCCCACGTTAACAAAATCAATGTCCCCGTCATTATCCAAATCGCCAGCGGCGAGTCTTCCGGTGTTGTAAAGGGCATARGGCGTGGCGGCTTCTGAAGAAACAGCTTCCGAGAATGTGAATCCCCCTTGACCATCGCCAAGGCCCATTTTAACGCCTTTGGAACCTGAGGTTTCATCGCTCAACAGAATGTCGAGGTTTCCATCCCCATTTAAGTCCGCCGTTGCGTAACCCCAAATGCTGATGCTTGGGAAGGTAACGACGCTGGCAAAGGACAGCGGACCGATGGAGCCAAATTCATTGAGCGTAACCGTTGGGGCATCGTTCACCGGGGCGACATCAACAGTGATGGTTTTGGTCGTAAGGCCACCATTTCCATCGCTCACCTGAACGGTAAAGCTATCAGCACCAAAATAATTTWCATCTGGTGTATAGGACCATTCCCCAGTCGAGGCATCCAACACGACAGAACCATTCGATCCATTGGCCTCAAGACTATAGATTAAGGTATCGCCTTCGGCATCGTTGGCCAGAACTTTGCCGTTGAGAACCGTGTCTTCCAGATGAAGTAGTCGTGTTGGATCGGTTGTGGTCCCGGTTAGCGTAAGGTCATGATTGTTTCCAGAGGAATCGATCAGGGTCGCTCCCGAACCTTCCTCAAATTTATATTGAACYTGCAACCCGCTTAGGGACACAYCCTCAGCACCGATTTCCCCAGAGCTTAATTTAAAAATATCTGCTGCCGAAAGGGCCGAGGTAAAGACTTGAAATTCAGCCAGGTCACCCTCGAAATAATTCCCGTTGTTCCAAGGCTCATAGCCAAACAGAAGGTTGCCTATGGTCATGGTTGCACTCGCCGTTGTGGCGTTGATCGTATGATTGATAACTTCCACGCCATTGACGTACGCCAGAATATTGGTGCCACTTTTAACAAACGTCAGGTATGACATTTCGCCAAATGCCACGCTACCAGCCGGAGCCTGAGGCCCATATTCCCAAGCGACATTCTGTGGGGCGAGGCCAAAATCAAGTTCGCCATTCACGCCAATGACGGCCACAATTTCCAATTGTCCGTTCCCGGCTGTTTGCTTCAAGATGGTCGCGCCCTTAGCAGGGTCCAACCACAGGCCAATGGTAAAGTCACTGGCTCCGCCAAATTTCGGTGCCGTGCCCGGAAGCGTAAATGTATCGTTTACACCGTCAAAGGTTAAAGCCGCAGACGGGGCATAAGCTACCGTCGGTAAATCATTAACAGCCGTTACCGTGACGGAATGCGAAATCACATTGCTGAGATTATGGACCAAAGGACCGTCCATCTGCGCGGTGCCATCATCAACTCTGAAATCAATTGTGCGGTTAGTCGTGGTTGGGTTGTCGGATATGTTTTGATATTTTACAGACTGCAACGTCGCTTCATACGCTGCCACCGAAGCCTCACCCGACAAGGTTAAAACACCCGCGATCACATTAAACGAACCGGAAATATTCATGTCCGCGCTCGTAAAACTCAACACATCTTCACCCCCAACATAACCACCGATGGTGATCGTTGCGCTGGAAAGCGTGGGGCTGTCGATATCGGTTAAGCTTAAGGCTCCATCAATGGTTTGGGCGGGACTGTCTTCGACAAAATTCGTTAACGCGCCCGTGCCCAGTGTTAAAACAGGGGCATCATTGCTGCCAATAACTTTGATAAAGGAAGAGCCTTTGGTGGTGCCACCATTGCCGTCCGAAACCGTATAGGTAAATTCAACAATTTGCGTTGCATCAACGGGCAAACCATTCATCAATTCAGACGGTGTAAAGACAACATCACCATTTGCATCAAAAGCCACCGTGCCGTGGTCCGTATCATTTGGTCCCATGGCAACATTGGTGATGGTCAGCGTATCGCCATCKGCATCTAAATCATTTTCCARCAACGTCGCTGCCGTAATSGTCAGGGCAWCGTYTTCKRATGTTGMATKATTAAAGAYAACRTTSGTCGCCGGAACAAATTGTTCCGTGGCRGGRTCRAAGCGATAAAACTTTGATGTTTGGTTGTAAGCTACACCATCAAACGAATTCGCAACGACCAGATAGGTTTCCCCATTCAGTTGGATGCTTTGCCAATCCAACGCACCTCTGGTCGCAATCGTCTGGCTTTGTACAAACTGAGTTCCGTCCCATTTATAGATGACTGAATCAATGTTGGTCGTAGAACCATTCGTGGCGTTGGCAACGGCAAGATACATTTTCCCGTCAACTTCAAACGCATGCATATCTTCGGCACCGGACGTGGCAATGGTTTGCTCTTCAACAAACTGCCCGGTCGTAGAATTAAATTTGTAAATAACCGAATTGATATTGGCCGTTGTGTTGTTAGAGTTATTTGCAACGGTAAGATAGGTTTCCCCATCCATTTCAAAACTTTGTATAGACCGAACCCCATGGGTTGGAATGGCTTGAGATTGCTCAAACTGAGACGTTGTTGAGTTCCATTTATAAACAATGGAATCAATATTTCCGTCGTTTCCGACAGTCAGATTATTTGCCGCAACAAGGAATGTGTCCCCGTTAATTTCTAGGCTCTGCCAATCGAATGCACCATGGGTGGCAATGTTTTGAACTTGATCAAATTGGCCTGTGCCAGCATTCCATTTATAAATTATTGAATCRACATCAACCRAGGAACCCGTTCTGAAATTRGCGACGGCAAGATACGTTTCACCATTGATGGTGAAGTCTTCCATATCCGTGGCGCCTTGGGTGGCAATACTTTGAATTTGTTCAAACTGATACGTCGCCAAATTAAATTTATAAACATCCGAATTGACGTCGTTTGTCCCGCCAAAACCGCCGTGATTTGCCACGGATAAATAAGTCTCTCCAGCAATTTCAAAACTGTTCATATCAAACGCACCATTTGTTGAAATGGCTTGGTGTTGTACGAACTCTGATCCCGTCCACCGATAGATAATCGAATCCGTCACGATGGCTGAGCCATCAAACTGGTTTGCAACGGCTAAATACGTTTCGCCGTTCACTTCAAAACTTTCCCAATCCATTGCCTGATTGGTCGCTATATCCAATGACGTCTGGCCATAGCTAACGCCGTCAACAACAGCAATCGGAGCATCATTAACAGGAGCGGCACCCACAAGACCCACAGGGTCCGGAAGCGTTGTCACGCCCGCAAGTTTAATCACCGAGCCTTCAAAGTTTGTTGATCCCGTGCTTCCGAAACCATGGACATAATAATAGCCATCGGTACCATCAGTGAAAAAGACCACGCTGTCTTCGGTCAGAGGATTTGCAAAAATGTCGGTTATCGTTTGCGTCACGCTGGTATTAAACGCGTAAGCATTCGGCATATAATCCATGCCCGCCATGCCTTCGAACACAACTTGGTCGCCATCAGCTGGGTTATAATCGGCGATGGTATCCATGGACGAGGCTGTAGAGTCTGTAGCCGACGTATAAATAAATTTATCACCGCCCGCGCCGCCCGTTAGCACATCTGCACCACCCGCACCTGTCAGGTTGTCGGCACCCTCGCGACCATCCAGAGCATTCGCAACAGCATCACCGATGAAGGTATCGTTTTGGTTCGATCCCCAAATGTCTTCAATTCCAGATACGGATTCCGCATTGCCAAAGCCATCGTTGCTGACCACGCCCGTGGCAAGATTAACATTGGCCCCTTGGGTTTCAGACCCGGTATCGTAAGCGGAAACGTCATTACCAAGACCACCAACAATCGCATCCACACCATCATCACCGCGGAAGACTTCCGCATACGTATTCGCACTGGTTCCGGTCAGGCTATCGTCAAGTTTTGAACCCCAAACCCGTTCAAAGTTTGAAAGCGTATCGGTAGTACCCCAGCCATCGATGGCGGATCCGTTCAAGGTAACCGTGACACCCAAAACATCGCCTTGATAATTGACTTCATCTTTGGAGCCTGCACCACCATCCAAGGTATCCGCACCCGCATAACCAATAATACGGTTATCGCCCGCATCACCAGTTAAGGTATCTCCGAACATCGAACCGACGATGCCTTCGAATCCGGAAATCGTATCGGTTGAACCAGCTCCATCCGTTGCCGTGCCACTCAACAGACTGACCGAAACGCCCGAAGCTTCTGCCAAATAACTGACAGCATCCTTTAGTCCACCGCCACCGTTTAAGGTATCGGCCCCAGCCCCGCCCGAAACGATATCATCGCCAAGGCCCGCATCGATGTTCACCACCGTTTGCCCGAAAGCCAAGATTTCATCATCCCCGGCACCGCCAACAATCGTTTCAACGCCGGTGGTCTGGACAAGTTCACCCGCGTCCGACAGGTTCACAACATCAACGCCGCCACTGCCTTGGATGGTTTCGACACTTTGGGTGCGAACGATATTCCCGGTGATGGTTGATGCGGTTGTTGCCGTAGGTCCCGCCGTGCTGGGTGAGCGCCAGACCGGAGAGGAACGCGGGCGCGAGGGTGCAGGGCGTGGGCG
>NVSZ01000022.1 GCA_002732845.1 Rhodospirillaceae bacterium | reverse complement strand
GGCACGCCCCGGTGCAGGTATTTGTGCAAGGATCTCAACATAAAGCCATCGCCGCCCAAAACCACAATCACATCGGCCTTTGCCGGCAGAACGTGTTTGTAGCGTTTTTTAAGGCGAGCCAGAGCGTCTTGGGCCTGTTTTTGGCGCGACGCAACAAAGGCGATGGATTTAAATCTCATAAAATATATTCACAACCTGTTGAATTCAGGGGAGAGTATAGACAAAGTCTAGCCGCCCGTCACGTTCATGTGTCTTTTCAGGCTGGGCGGGCCGCCATTGGCGGAAATCTCGAATTCATGGCCCTTGGGTTTTAAGGTCAAAGCTTTATCAATTGCCGCATTTAAAGCGCCTTTGGACGCATCTGATCGCAATGCATCGCGCAAGTTCACAGAACTGTCTTGGCCCAAACACATGTACAAAGTTCCGGTACAGGTCAGGCGCATACGGTTACAAGTGTCGCAAAAATGTTCGCTGAGCGGCGTGATAAAACCAATACGCTGCCCGGTTTCCTTAACATCAACATACCGTGAAGGGCCACCAGTGTTGTACGGGCTGGGTGTCAACGTCCAGTCTTGATCAAGGGTTTTGCGAACGTCATCCAAAGGCAAATAGCTTTCGGTGCGATCCCCACCGATGTCGCCTAAGGGCATGGTTTCGATCAGTGTTAAATCAAATCCGCGTTCGCCACACCATTTGACCAGCTGGCTAAGTTCGCCTTCGTTATAGTCTTTGAGCGCGACCGTATTGATTTTGACCTTCAGCCCGGCTGAACTGGCGGCGTCCAAGCCTTCGATAACTTGATCTAAACGCCCCGTACGGGTGATTTCTTTGAATTTGTCGGCATCCAAGGTGTCCAGCGATACATTGATGCGTTCAACGCCTAACGCTTTCAAATCATGGGCATGTTTTGACAATTGGCTGGCGTTTGTGGTCAGTGTTAATTCATCCAAAGCGCCACTGTCTAGGTGTCTGGAAAAACCTTTGATGAAATCCATAATGCCGCGCCGCAACAGGGGTTCGCCCCCGGTCAAGCGCACCTTGGTGACGCCACGCTCAACGAAAGTCGAACAAACCTCGTCTAATTCTTCAAGGCTTAACAATTCAGAACGCGGTAAAAATGTCATGGCTTCGGGCATGCAATAAAAGCATCGGAAATCACAACGATCGGTGACAGAAACGCGCAGGTAAGTTATGGGGCGGCCAAAGGTATCTTGCATGATGTGGATATAGTATCTGAAACCCTAAATGTCACGGTTTTGCTGTGGGAAAAAACAATTGCTGACCGTTTAGTTTAAAATCAGCAATGGCGGTTTGACCTTCGGTTGAAATCAGCCAATCGATAAACGTTTGTCCGGCTTGGCTTTTGACGTGGGGGTGCTTATGCGCATCCACCAAAATAACACCATACGGGTTGGTAAGTTCTTGTCCACCTTCGAATACGATTTTCAGGTAGCCCTTGTTTTGAAAGGCGATCCATGTGCCGCGATCGGTTAGGGTATACGCCCCCATGGCCTGAGCCATGTTCAGGGTTGCACCCATACCAGCCCCGGCTTCTCTGTACCAAGGCCCTTGGGGAGGAGTTGTCCAGAGGCTCTGTTCACGTTTGTGTGTACCGCTGTCGTCGCCTCTGGAAACAAAGGCTGATTTTTCAGCGGCAATGGCGGCAAAAGCTTCTTGTCCATTTGAAACGTTTTTTAGGGCCTTGGGACCAACAATYACAAAATCGTTCATCATCACGTCATAGCGTTTGACGCCAAAGCCTTGGGCGACAAAGGCGTCTTCGGACGGTCTGTGGTGCACCAGCAAGACGTCCGCATCGCCGCGTTTGGCATTGCGAATGGCTTGGCCTGTGCCCACCGCGACCACGTGCACATCAAGGCCTGTTTTTTTGGTAAACAGGGGCAGGATATGGGCGAATAGGCCTGAATTTTGCGTGGATGTGGTGGACGCCACGGTGATGAAATCGTTTGCCTGAGCGGGCAGGGCCATTAAGCAAAATAACACGAGGTATTTAAAAGTATTGATCATCGGCTGTGCTTGGGGTCTTTGCGCGCCCCTTCTCCTCGTTTCCACCACAACAGATCGCCTTTGATAAAGGCTTGAGCCAGGTCATTGTGGGGGAGTTTGAAAAACTGGTCAGCCGGAGCATGCTCTAACAAGCGGCCCCGATGCAAGAACAAAACATCATCGCCCAAGCGTTTGGCTTGACCCAGATCATGGCTGGTCATGAT
Source organism: Rhodospirillaceae bacterium (assembly GCA_002732845.1). Lineage (GTDB taxonomy): Bacteria > Pseudomonadota > Alphaproteobacteria > Rhodospirillales > Magnetovibrionaceae > JANLGW01. Next base: position 33,346 of record NVSZ01000022.1, on the reverse strand, counting down.
GATTTTGGTGCCTTGYTGATGCATSGCGTTCACCARTTCTTCGATTTGGTGGGTGGCSGATGGGTCCARRCTGGCGGTGGGTTCGTCTAAAAACAARACWTCGGGTTTTAAGGCCCAAGCYCGSGCAATSGCMARWCGTTGYTGTTCGCCAAASGACATCACGCGGGCCKGKGTKKSGGCGTGTCKGCGCAATCCKGTYTTGSTGAGCACAKCGTCAAYAATKTCCGCCTGATCGGCCTTGGGRACTTTGTTTAAGGTCAAWGCATAMTGAATRTTKGCGGCYGCCGTTCGRCGCARCATSACSGGGCGTTGAAACACCATGGCCTGATGTTSGGCGGCATTGGSTTKGGCCCAMRMAATTTSACCATCWGASGGTTGGATCAGGCCGTGACAAAGCCGCARSARCAAGCTTTTACCMGCCCCATTGGGGCCAATGATSACSGTCCGCTTKGTGGSYTCAAGCGTRAACGACATRTCYTTKATCAAWGGCATGGCTTSRTYTGWGSCCTTGGWCGGAGCYYTAWASCARACRTTTTYAAAYTGAAGCGGSAGCACGGTCATGATYTGGCCCTCCGCTTGAAAATATTGACCGAGGCCCCGATCCCAATCGAAATCAACAGCAAGATGATCCCCAATGCCAGCGCCAACGCCAGATTACCCTTGCTGACTTCCAAGGCAATGGTGGTGGTCATAACGCGGGTCACGTGGTCAATGTTGCCACCGACCATCATGACGGCGCCGACTTCGGCGGTGGCCCGACCAAATCCGGCCAGCACGGCAGTGATCAAATGAAAACGTCCGTCTTGAATTAAGGTGGGGATGGCGCGAAACGGCGTGCATCCCAACGAGGTTAGCTGGTCTCTATATTCGCCCCAAAGGTCTTCAAACACTTGGCGCGACAAGGCGGCGATAAWTGGCGTGACCAAAACCACTTGGGCAATAATCATTGCCGTGGGGGTATACAACAAACCAAAAACGCCCAGCGGCCCGGATCTGGACAGCATTAAATAGACGGCCAAGCCAACCACAACGGGCGGCAATCCCATCAGGGCATTTAAGAATATTTCGACCGTGCTGCGGCCCCGAAACGACATTAACGCCACGACAGCGCCCAGTGGCACACCGATGAGGGTCGCCACGACCACGGCCAGAATGCTGACGTACAAGGACAGCCCGACAATTTCCGCCAAGGCGCCGTCAAACGTCATGATTAAATTAAAGGCCAGCACAAGGGCTTCGGATATTTCATTCATTTTGGGAGAGTATGCCGACTTAGACAGTTATGCAATCGCTTGAGCATATTTTGAAAGGGGTGTCTAAACCCTCATGTAACGCGGGGAAAGTGGTATAGTTTTGGATAAGAATCGGTCTCTTAGAGGAAATGATTATGCTCCCTAAAATCTTTCGGGCACTAGACGCCCCCACGACACCAGCTGCAGGCGCTGCCGAGCAAGTTTTTATTGTTGCGGATGGTGGTGATGTTTTGCTTCCCGAAGGCTTTGATCCGACGACGGCCTCGTTCGAACGGGGTGGTCCAGACCTGATGGTCACTGGTGCCGATGGGGCTGAAATCATCGTTGCCGATTATTTTATGGGCGAAACACCTGCTGATTTGACGACCCCCGGCGGAGATCGTTTGGCGGCAGACGATATCTTAAATTCGATTGGGGCTGATGAAGAAACGCCGCAAAATCCAAACCAGACCGCTGATCCCATTGGTCGCGCCTCGACCCTGACCGGGGACGTCACCGTCATTCACGCCGATGGCACACGCGAAACCTTGCACGCGGGTGATCCATTGTTTCTGGGCGATATTTTAGAAACGGCTCTGGATTCAGGGCTGGGGATCTTGTTATCTGACGGCACCGTTATATCGATGTCCGCCGAAGGCCGCATGGTTTTGGATGATGTGGTGTTTGACCCCACCACCAATGAAGGGCATGTGTCGATCACCGCCGAAATGGGTGTGTTCACATTCGTTGCGGTGAACGCCGAAGTGACCACCCCCCAAGGCAAACTCGTCGTGCAAAACAGCCAGTTTGGTGTGGACTTGAACGGAGATGCGGGTGCTGCCATCGTGATGATGGAAAATGCCAATGGCGAATCCGGGATGCTGACCTTTACCAATGAGGCGGGTCGTTTGTCTTTGGATGTGCCCTTTTCGGCTTTGACTGTGGCGGGCATCGACGTCGCTCCAACCCTTATGTCGTCCTTTGCTGTGGGATCGTTGTTGAGTACCTTTGGCGTGACCTTTGCCTTTTTACCCATCGAGGCCACTTTGGCCAATGATTATGGTTTGCATGCGGTTATGGCCGATACGCATGTTGATGCGCATATTGACGCTGATGGGTTGGCTGAATTTGACGTTGCGGCTGACGAAGACGTGCTGGTGGATGCAGGTGGCGAAGACTTAGGGGTCTTTGATACGGCTGCAGGTGACCCAGACCCAGACCTAGAACCAGACGCTAGCGTTGAAGAAGACATTTTGGCCACGGAAATCATGGCCCCCTTAGATACGGCCGAAAACATAGCCGCAGCGGCCATGGGCGAAATCATCACCCCTTCGGCCCCTGAATCCGAAATGGACGTTGATCTAGAACCCGAAGGGGTTGTTGAGGCGGAACCGGAAACGGTCATTGAACCCGAACCCGAGCCAGAACCCGAGCCTGAGCCAGAACCTGAGCCGGAACCTGAACCAGAGCCTGAACCAGAGCCAGAACCTGAGCCAGAGCCGGAACCTGAGTCTGAGCCTGAGCCAGAGCCAGAACCTGAGCCGGAACCAGAGCCAGAGCCAGAGCCGGAACCAGCGCCTGAACCAGAGCCTGAACCCGAGCCGGAGCCGGAACCTGAACCTGAACCTGAACCAGAGCCCGAGCCCGAGCCTGAGCCTGAACCGGAACCCGAGCCGGAACCTGAGCCCGAGCCAGAACCTGAACCGGAACCGGAACCGGAACCTGAGCCGGAACCTGAACCTGAACCAGAGCCCGAGCCTGAGCCAGAACCTGTTGTTCCGGTATTGGCGGTGGCTCATGCTTCTGGGCGCGAGGATGAGGGCATTGTTTTGGTGATTGCCGCGGCGATGCCCACGGGGACTTCCGACACTTTGCAGGCCATTACCCTGTTTGGTATCCCTGATGGAGCTTCCTTAAACGTGGGCACCGAAAATGCGGATGGCAGTTGGAGCGTTTCTATCGATCAGCTGGCGGGGCTTGTTTTGACCCCGCCGAACGATTACAGCGGTGTGATCAATATCAATGTAACGGTAACGTCTGTTGCGGGGGCTTCTGTAACACAAGCTTTGGACGCGACCGTTCTTGCGGTCACGGATCAACCAAGTTTGACGGTTGCAGATGTGGTTGTTGACGTCGCCCTAACACCGGAAGAAGGTGAAGACATTGAGGGTGGCAAAGGGGATGATAAAATCATCGGTACCGATGGCAGCGATGAAATAGAGGGTGGCAAGGGCGACGATATTATTTTTGGCAGCGCCGAAGCTGCGGGGGAAGCCCCTGAACCTCAGCCCCTAGAAGACCCACAGGTCATTGCCCTCGACATTAACGCGGCCCTTGCGGACGTGGATGGGTCCGAAACGTTAAGTCTTGAAATATCGGGTGTGCCCAACGGTGCCGTATTGTCTTTGGGGTTGCCCGGAGAAGATGGCTCTTGGTTGCTGGCCGGGTCCAACCTGTCCAGCCTCGACACCCTTGAAATGACCTTACCCGAAGGCTTTGTCGGTGAAGATTTCAGCCTCAACGTCAAAGCCACATCTGTGGAATTGGAAAGTGGGGAAATGTCGACCGCCGAAGCTGCCCTAGACGTCAATTTTGAGACGAACCTCGAACCCCAAGGCGATCAAATCTTTGGCGGTAAAGGCGACGATCAAATCTTTGGCGGGTCCGGCGACGACGGCCTAGACGGTGGCCACGGCGATGATTACCTTTCGGGGGGAGCGGGGGACGACACCTTGATCGGCGATAAAGGTGACGATCAATTGTTCGGCGGCATGGGTTCTGATGAACTTGATGGCGGTAAGGGGGACGACGTTATCGATGGCGGCGCAGGTGATGATGTTATTGAGGGCGGTAAAGGCGATGACGTTATTGAGGGCGGCACAGGCGATGATGTTTTGATGGGCGGGTCCGGCGATGACACGTTTGTGTTCAAAGCCGGAGACGGCAATGAYTTTRTTTTGGACCTCAGCGAAAAAGAAGAACTCCGCTTTGATGGTCCTGAATTTAGCCAAGAAGACTTAACCGTCACCCACAATGACGATCAGACCTCAACCTTGACCTTTGGAGAAGACGCGGGGGTCAGCGTGACTGTAAATACAGATATAGGGGACAGCTATACCGTTAGCCAAGACGGAGACGCCATCGTCGTGACCTTTGATGACGATATCAACGGTTAGGTTAAAGGCTTACTTCGGCGCGAACGGATTGGTGCCTTTGCGCACGATCATACGCAACGGAATGCCCCACAGATTAAAGTCTTCGCGCAACGAGTTTGCCAAATACCGCACRTAAGATTCCGGCAGACCTTTTTCATGGCTGACGAACAACGCAAACGTTGGTGGCCGCGTTTTGGGTTGCGTGATATAGCGGACTTTACTGCGCCGACCTGAAATCAAGGGGGCTTGGTGATGTTCTAAGATTTCTTCCAGCCAACGGTTCAGTTTGGCGGTGGGAATGCGGCGGTTCCAGACTTCATAGACATCCAAAACGGCATCCAGCATTTTGTTCAATCCGCGCCCGGTCAACGCCGAAAGGGTGACCACCGGAATACCCCGGACTTGGGGCAGGGATGTTTGCAAACGGTCATGCAGTTTGTCTAAGGCTTCTTTGGTGTTGGAAATGGTGTCCCATTTGTTGACCGCCAAAATCAAGGCGCGGCCTTCTTCGATGATGTTGCGCGCGATGGTCAGGTCTTGTTTTTCCAACATGTCATCGGCGTCCAAAACCAAAACCACGACTTGGGCAAAATCGATGGCGCGCCGGGTTTCTGCACCCGACAAGGCTTCGACTTTTTCATTCACGCGGGCGCGTCTGCGCAGGCCCGCAGTATCGATCAAATTGAATTCACGACCGCCATGTATCCACGGCACGGAAATGGAATCGCGCGTAATGCCGGCTTCGGGTCCGGTCAACATGCGTTCTTCGCCCAACAGTTTGTTGACCAAGGTTGATTTGCCAACATTAGGGCGTCCGACGATGGCCAGCTGCAGAGGACGCGCGTTGATCGCTTCGTCATCGGCCTCTTTACCACTGTCGACGACTTGTGTTTTGGCATAATCCGCATCGGCCTTAGCCGCGTCCACATGGGGCTGCAGGGCATTGTACAGATCAACCAGCCCTTCGCCGTGTTCGGCTGACAACGGCACGGGTTCGCCCATACCCAAAGCATAGGCTTCTAACAATCCAGATTGCCCAGCCTTGCCTTCGCATTTGTTGGCGACCACGATGACGGGCGTTTTGTGACGGCGGAGCCATTGGCAAAAGTGCTCATCAACGGGGGTAACGCCATCACGCGCATCGATCAACATCAACGCGATATCGGCTTCTAAGAACGCTTGTTCGGTTTGTGCGCGCATGCGGGATTCAAGGCTGTTGTCATGCACATCTTCCAAACCCGCCGTATCGATGACGGTAAAGCTAAGATCGCTGAGCGTGGCTTGACCTTCGCGGCGATCACGGGTTACGCCGGGTTGATCATCAACAATTGCAACGCGCTTGCCCACCAAACGGTTGAACAGCGTAGATTTTCCCACGTTGGGGCGGCCAATGATGGCGACGGTGTAACTCATAATATGTCTTTCAAAACTTCAGGCAAAACTTCAGCCAAAATTGGGGCGTTATCGATACGCCGCTAACGTGGCGTCATCGGCCAAGAAATAAACGATGTCTCCGGCCACAATGGGGGCGACGGAAACGCCATCCGGCATTTCTTCAGAGCCCAAGATGCGTCCAGAATAGGGGGAAACGGCAACCGCAATGCCGTGCGAGCTGGCCACGATCAAACGGTCACTGACCAATAACGGTCCGGTCCACACAATCGGACCTTCGAAGTTTTCAGGATCAGACCAGCGGGGTAAAGATTTGACCCAGATGATCCGTCCGGTTTCCCGTTCAATGGCGGTCAGTTCTTCGTTTCCGGTGAGGGTAAAGATGTAATTGCCAGCCAGCCAAAGCGATTGTTGGCCGCCGATATTTTTTTCCCAAATGCGCAACCCCGTACGTAGATCAATCGATACCATCAATCCACTGTGGCTGATGGCAAAAACACGGCCCCGATCAATCACCGGGTTGGCGCGGATGTGCGCCATGGACGCGGTGGAATCTGTGCGCCGACGTGATGCTAGGGAATCAATCCACAACTGGCGACCATTTTCGACCTTCACAGCGGCCAATTCACCAGATGAATACGGCACCACAACAACGCCGTTGTCGACCGCAGGGCTGGCACTGCCCAACAACATGGCGGTTTCGGGTGAGCCATTGTGAGTCCACAGTTGGCTTCCGTCATGGGCCGCAATCGCGTGTAGGGTGTTGTCCAAAGATACCGCAAAAACGCGTCCGCCGCGCACCGTGGGGGCCGATCGAATAGGCGCGCTGACACTTCTGCGCCAAACGATTTTTCCGGTCGCGGCTTCAACCGCGATCACTTGGGCAAATCCGGTGCCGATGTAAACAAAGCCATTGTCGTACGCCAAACCACCGCTCATGTGGCCATCGTCTTCGGCATCGGGGGTGAGTTCAGTGGTCCATAAACGACGTCCGGTTTGAGCGTTATAGGCAGAAACTTCGCTGGCTGAATCAAGCGCAAAAACACGACCATCCGCGACCACCGGGGGAGACGTCAAACGTTGTCCCGAAGTTGTGCCGGAACCAATATCAGTGGTCCACAGTTCCGATAAGTTTGGGGCTGCGGAAACATGGTGCATGGCATGGTTGGCATAACCGCCATTTTGCGGCCAATCAGGGGTCGGTGAGGGGGCGGGCAAACGAATTTCAGACGCATTCATTTCAGGATCAGGCTGTAACGCGGTTTCGTGGCGCAGTACAGAAATGCGTTCACCAGGCAAAGGCGGCGCAATGTTATCACCCCACCACGAGGTGCATGCGCTGGTGCCCAAAACCACACTGGTCAAAGCCAAAATACGAAAGAAWGAATGCTGTACAGTCACCGAWAAWATCCTTTTAGCCGCCYARRTGTTTSACNRAGNTTTTGAGCCCGAGMCCGRATRCCGCTTGGCGTTTTTGTATCTTCAGATAATTTTRTRAAGTTTTCCAAAGCTTTTTGCGTATCGCCAGATCCCATAAACACAAGGCCCAGCAATTCCCGCGCACTATAGCGGTAGGGGTGGGCATCACCGGAAAGCGATTCAAGACGCATGGTCATGCCCGCGACATCATAACCGCCGGTGTTGATTTCCAACATGGCGCCCAAAACATTCGCCAGTCCGCCCATCGCGACATCCGCCGCATTGCTTTTGGCGAGGTCTTTGTACAAAGCGGCGGCTCCGGTGGTGTCGCCATTCGCGGCCATCAGAGCGGCTTGTTGGAAACGGGCCAAGGTGCCGTATCCGCTGTCTGAATCTTTGGACAATTGAGCAAAGGCTTGGATGGCACTGTCAATGTTGCCTGATTTCGACAGCAAAGTTGCCGAATAAAAGCTATCGCCTTGGGCGGTGCGATTGGACAGGTCGTATTGTTTCCAACCTTGATAGCCCGCAACAATGGCGACAATCAGTACGGCCACGCCGATGATGTAACTGCCAAAGCGCTTCCACAGCATCATCATTTGTTCTTCACGCAGATCGTCATCGACCTCGCGATGTAAGGCGTTTTCTTGGGCTTTTTGTGTATCGTCGGCCACGGGTATCTCCGGAAATATTTAATGTTGGTCTATCGCGATTTTTCGCAAGCTTAAGTTCCCGCCAAGATACCCAAGTGCTGGCGGCTTGGCAAACGCTCAAAATATATTATTTTCAATGTGTTACAACAGGAGGAACTTTAAGAGCCCTGTTTCCACTTGATTGAACAGCCCATGGACGAGATTTGCGCCTTGGGACCATGCCCTGTTTTGGCTACCTGGCTCATCGCTTTCAACAGTTCACGTTCGGCATCTGGGGGGGCGGACTGCCGGTTTGAGGCATCCAAACGGCCCCGGTATTGAAGGCCTAAGTCTTTGTTAAATCCAAAAAAATCRGGGGTACAAATCGCATCATAAGCCTTGGCCACCTGTTGGCTTTCATCAAACAGATAGGGGAAGGTGAAATTGTGCTCTTTGGCAAACTTAACCATATTGTCGAACGAATCCTCTGGATACTGGTCAGGGTCGTTGGAATTGATCGCAATCACGCCAATACCTTGGCTTTGCAGGTCCGCAAGGTCCTGCACCAACCGTTCAACAATCGCTAAAACATACGGGCAGTGATTGCAGATAAAAACAACCAAGGTGCCTTTATCGCCTTTGCAGGAGTCCAACGTATGGGTCTGACCATCCACACCGGGAAGGCTAAAATCGGGGGCTTTKGCGCCAAAATCACAAAYCGGGGGTGTTACAGCCATTTTCATCTCATTTTTGAAAGTTGTTTAATACGGTTCAAAATCACGAACCCTAAAATTTCTCAAAGTATACAAACGYGCCGTTTGCTTGGCTAGGGGCTTAGATRTTTGGCATTCTAGGGGCGCGCTCGTTTAATTTATTTTATATCGCTATCGCCGTTTGAACATTACAATGAAGTTGACGATTTTACCGAAATGCATATTTGGGGAGGACTTCTAATTGCATTTTCACATGTTGAGACAGTTGATTGGCGGTTTGTGTATGGTCGTTGTATTTTTCACAATGGCAATGGCAATGACAATGACGAGTTCCGTTGTGAAAGCYGAAGAAGTTGTGAAAGTCTGCGATGATACTTCRCCTTGGCCGCCGTTTTCCTATCCAGYGCCAATCCAAAAGGGGCAAAYCACAATCCGGTATACAGGSGCGATGGTCGAGTTTCTTGAGGTTTTGTTTGCGGAAATAAATCTTGAATACACGCTTAAGCACAAACCCTGGAAACGCTGCTTAGAGGAGCTGAAAAATAGTTCCGGGCCAGACGATATTGAAATTGTCATTAATGCCAGTTCCAATCCAGAACGGGTAAAAAATTATCACGTTTCCAAACCAATTTACCACCTGAATCCGGGGGTGTTTTACTCAATTCACAGGTACCCCAAAGGATTGGATTTAAAGTCTCCCGGTGATCTGAAAAAATACAAAATTTGCGGCGTCCGGGGTTACAATTATCAAGAATATGGTTTGGTCGATTCTGATTTGTTTTTTGTTTCAGGAACCTTGAAGAAGATTTTGAAAATGGTGGGTACAGGACGATGTGAGGTCGTTGTTTCTTCCATTGAACCCGTATTGGGCAGTAAGCTTTTTGGGGATAGCATCCTTCCAAATAATGTCCGTATTATCAAGATTCCATATTCTAAAGCGTCACCCTTCCACCTCCTTATTGCGCGGAATTCTTCAAGGGGCTTACGGCTCCTTGAACAAATGAATTTTGCAATAGATAAGCTTATGAAGGATGGAACATGGGCTCGAATTATGAATAAATATCAAGCTCTGATGGATGCCAAATGAATTCCCCACTTTTGAACCAGACCTATCGTCGGCTTTTTACGGCTCAGGTTGTGGCGCTTGCTGGTACGGGCTTATCCACCATCGCCTTGGCTCTGTTGGCGTATGACTTGGCGGGCGGAGAGGCGGGTATGGTGCTTGGCACCGCACTGGCGCTGAAAATGGTGGCCTATGTGGGCATTGCGCCCATTGTCGGTGGGCTCGCCCATCGTCTGCCACGGCGCTCTATGCTTATCACACTTGATGTTGCCCGCGCTGGTTTCGTTGCGTGCTTGCCGTTTGTAACAGAGGTCTGGCAAATCTATGTGCTGATTTTTGCCCTTAACGCCTGTTCGGCGGGCTTTACGCCGACGTTTCAGGCAACCATCCCCGATATTTTACCGGACGAACGGCAATACATACGCGCCCTTTCCCTGTCTCGCCTTGCTTACGATCTGGAAAATTTGTTGAGCCCGGCTCTGGCCGCTGCCGCTTTGGTTCTGTTGACGTTCGATGCCCTGTTTGTGGTGAATGCCGTTGCTTTTTTGATTTCGGCGGTGTTGGTGTATTCGGTGCGGTTTCCGTCACAAAAACCTCATGAACGCGAGGAAGGTCTTTGGCACAACACCAGCTTTGGCATTCGGGCCTATCTCAATACACCACGGTTGCGTGGACTGTTGGCTTTGTCGTTTGCCGTGGCAAGTGCGGGGTCCATGGTCATCATCAACACTGTGGTTTATGTCCGCGATACCCTTGGGGGAACAAACAGCGACACCGCTGTTGCGTTCGCCGCCGCCGGGGCGGGGTCCATGGTTGTGGCTCTGTTATTGCCGCGTCTTTTAGAGCGCATGGCGGATCGCCCAATTATGCTCGGCGGTGGCGCAGTTCTGACCATGGGGTTGTTGATTGGCCTAACCGGACCCGATTTTACCATCATCTTAGTCATTTGGTTTATTCTTGGTGTGGGATCATCGCTGGTTCAAACACCCGCGGGACGCCTGCTTAAACGTTCAGCACAGGAAAGCGACCGCCCCGCCATTTACGCGGCGCAGTTTGCTCTGGCGCACGTCTGTTGGCTGGTTACTTATCCTTTAGCCGGATGGATTGGCGCGATGTTTGGATTGACGACGAGCTTTGCTGTTCTTGGCCTTTTAACCCTGACGGCAACCGTCACCGCCTTTTTCATATGGCCGGTTAATGATCCGCTAGAATTGGAACACCGCCACGAAAGCCTTAAGCACAAACATCTCCATACCCACGACAAGCACCACCATCACGAACACGAGGGCTGGGAAGGACCAGAGCCGCATCACCACCGCCACCGCCATGAGGCGCTGAAGCATAAACATGACTTTGTGATCGACCTGCACCACCCCGTGCAACCCAGCCGTTAGTTTAAATCTGCCGTTGTCTGCCCTGCTTAGGCCGTGTTTACCCGGAATTAACCAAAGCTATGTGAAAATGATAGACTGATCATTTGATATATTGAGGATATGTTGTCATGCGTATCGTGGCCCTTTTGACGTTTAGTCTTTTTCTTTCGGCGTGTAGCGAAATTTATTCGATTGTGCCACGGGGTGTTGTCAAAACGGTTGGCAATTTTTCGATCATCAGCACCGGGCTGGTTATGGGCTCCGACAAAACACTGTCGGATCATATTGAATCGTATCGCACCGGCAAAGATTGTTCGACCGTGCGGATGGAAAAGGGGCGCACGTACTGTCGCGAAGACGAGCCCAATCCTATCCCTAAAGTGACCTGTTATCGCACCCTTGCGGACGTGGTGTGTTATTCGGTTGCTGACCCGGCCAGTTTGCCCGGTGAAGAACTTGATACCCACACACGCTCTTCAAACCTTTAGAGCCCTGAAGCCTCATCATGAAACGCCTTTTTATCTTTACCCTTCTTTTGTTTGCGATTGCCGGAGGAACCTTTTGGCAAATTGGTGAAGAACGTTCAAAGGCCTTGGTGCAAAAGGCCATGGTGTTTAAAGCCAGTCCCGTAAAAACTCTGACGCCCAGAGCACAAAGAGGTGATCGCCAAGCTCAATATGAATTGGGCTATGTTTATGAAACCGGCGATGGGACTTCGAAAAATATAAAAAAAGCCATTTATTGGTACCAAAAATCCGCTATTCAAGGCTATCCGGCCGCCCGCTATCGATTAGGGGTGTTGTTTGGTAGCGGGGAAGGTGTTCGCCAAGATTTTTACGTGTCGGCCAAATGGTTGCGTATGGCGGCGACTTTTGATGATCATACATTGGCTCAGTTTCGCTTGGCCGAATTGTATTATACGGGGCGGGGCGTTGAACACGATTATACCCAAGCCATCCATTTTTATACGCTGGCCGCAAACAAAGGTCATGCGGCGTCACAATATCTTCTCGGCACGATGTTTGATGCAGGCTGGGGCGTGAAGCAAGATTTCGTTCAAGCTTATATCTGGCTTAAACGCGCCATGCCCAACCGTGCCGAAGCCTTGGCCGTTCATACAAAATATGACCCGGCCTTAAAGTTCAAAAGGCTAACCGCCAAAATGAACAAATTTCAAATTTCTCAGKCTGAAAAACTGTTTAAAGCTATAAAAACAAGGCGTTAATCTTCGCTTTTGGATTCAGTAGCGTCAGGTGTTGGTTTAGCTTRGGCCAGACGCACCCGCACAATACCCTTAAAATCACGGGGATCGGCGACTTTGCCTTTGCGCATGATTTCAACACGGCCTTGGCGTGCCAAGTGTAGGGTTTGTTGCTTCACCGCATTCATATATTTGCGCCAGCCATCCGCACGGTCTTTGGGCCGTTTGYGGGGCTCAAAAATTTGAATGGCCATTTCTTTGAAGGTCAACAACGCGTCACCGGACAACATGTCTAAGATGGCGGTAGCGATGAGATCATCCTTCGCGGGTTTTTTATTTTCTGTTTTGTTTTCATCGGTCATGATGCGCGGTGTAGCATGCTTATGTGCCGTTGAAAAGGTGGCTTGCAGCTAAGCCTTCAAAGATAAATTGAACGGCCAATGCCGCCAACAGAACACCAACCACGCGACTGATCACATTCAGCCCCGTCACACCAAGGATTTTTTGGATTTTTCCGGCAACCAAAAGCAATACCATGGTGAGGATCAAAACCAAAAACATGGCCCCCACAACGACCCCCCAATGGACCCAATCGCCCTTGGCTTCGGCCGTCAACAAGACCACAGCCCCCATGGTGCCGGGGCCGGCAATGAGGGGTGTTGCCAACGGAAAGACCGATACATCTTGTTTCTTCAAGGCTTCGTCGGTTTCGTCTTCGGTCGCCGTATTGCCGCCCGATTGCCGGGCAAATACCATATCAATGGCAATCAGCAACAAAAGGATGCCGCCCGCCGTGCGCATGGCGGGCAATGAAATGCCCATGCGGGTCAGCACAGCCTCGCCAAAAATCGCAAACAGCAACAAAATCAGCGTGGCGATGCCGACGCCCTTAAAAGCCGTTGCGCGCCGTTCTGCAGGTGTGTTTTTGGGTGTTAAAGCCGCAAACAGAGCGGCAACGTCCACAGGTCCCATGGTCGCGAAAAAAGTGGTAAAGGCGACAAGCGCGATTTCTTGCAGTTCAGGGCTCATGACTTTGCTCTCCTTTAAGGATGTAAAAAGCTATCATGAATTGCGCATGAAAAAAGCCAAAACTTTCAAACAAACACCCTCGCGCCCAAAGCTTTGATCTGGTATTTGTGAGCCATGAAAGATTTTGTCCTCAAAGCCCGTGAGCACGGCGGTGATCCGAAAGCCGCAGAGGCCCGTTTTGGCCTGCCCAAAGACGGCTGGCTGGATTTATCGACAGGTATCAATCCGGTTCCTTACCCCGTTGCGCCTTGCCCGCCCCAATTATTACATCGTTTACCATTAAAACAAGATCTAGACGATTTGTTGGCGGCGGCGCGTCGGGCTTACAACGTGCCAGATCATGCGTGCATCGTGGCCAGTCCGGGRACACAGGCGTTGATCCAACAGGTGCCAACRTTGTTTGARGCSGGGRMCGTGAAYATCSTTAGCCMCACATACGGYGAACATGCYCCGGCGTGGACGGCGGCGGGYCAYRYKGTGRCWGARGTYWSYKMSCTTGATSCKTCMAGCCCGTATRCGGTGGTGGTGCATCCKAACAATCCCGATGGGCGSACRCAAAATATTGAGGCTGTGTTGAAGGCCGCTGAGCACGGCGTTGTCATTGTCGACGAAGCTTTTGCCGACGTGACGCCTGATCTTTCCATAACGCCGCACGCCGGGGCCGATGGGCTGATTGTCCWGCGGTCATTTGGTAAGTTTTTTGGCTTAGCCGGGGTACGTTTGGGATTCGCCGTTTGCAGCAAAAACGTGGCCGCAAAACTCAATGAAAAACTTGGGCCTTGGGCGGTATCTGGTCCCGCTTTGTGGGCGGGAACCCRGGCCTTAAAGGATGATGTTTGGGCGGTAGAGACTCGCCAACGCCTAAAGTCTGATACTGGTCGTCTTCATCAACTGCTAACAGGCTCAGGCTTAAAGGTTATCGGCGGAACGGATCTGTTCACGCTTTGYAAAACACCAATGGCCCAAGACGTSTATGAAAAGCTCGCCCATGCAGGAATACTCGTTCGTCCTTTTGAAACGCAATCTGACTGGTTACGGTTTGGGCTGCCGGGGCATGAACGTGATTGGGAACGTCTAGCCTTGGCCCTATGAGCCAAATCCGTTCACGCTTTGGATGCCTCGAACATAAGCAATAATAGACTTCATCGTGCCGTCGCTGAGATCGGGCAACGGGGGCATGTTGCCGAAGCCCCAGTGGTGTTGTCTTACGCCAATTTTTGCGGCGGAATAAAAGGCGGCGTCTCCGTGGTGACCGGGGACGTAAACGCGGTGTAAAAACGGAGGCCCTTGGTCGGTCCCGACAATGCGTTCGCCATGGCACGCTGCACAATTTTCATTATAAGCGGCTTCACCACGTTTTTCGGTGAGGTTAAACGCGGGGAGTTTGACGTTGGCCGGGGCAAAGGCTTGGCCTTGGGGGGTGCTATGCCCATTCACCGACATGTTGGTCGGTTCCCCAGATTTCAAAAAAGTAACGGCGATGCCRCCAATGACAAGTGCGGCGACAGCAAAGCGAACGATATTCGTATTCATACAAACAAAACCCCTGAAAAATTAATTCAGGGGCATTGTGAACCTTCCYGTTACCAGAAGGTCAAGGTTTAAACGAGGCCTAAACGGCGCGGGAATGTCGGCCTTGTCCGGTGTCTAAATATTCATCAAAGGCACTGGCGACCAACCGCACAAAGGGGCGMCCAAGCTCGGTAACCGTGATGGTGTTGTTTTCAATGGTACAGATTTTGTCTTCGACCAATGGGGCCAGTTTTTTCAAGTCTTGGTCAAGGCTGGCGAGGTCCATGTTGTGGGCTTTGCACACGGCGTCTAAATCGACGGTCAGATTGCACATGATGTCTTCAATCAAAGTGCGATGAAAAACGTCTGAGGCACTGATTTTAATACCCTTAATGGCGGGCAAAACACCGGAATCGATGGCTTGGCGATAGGCTTTTAAGGGCCGTTGGTTCTGTACATAACCTTGCGGCATATAGCCAATCGCCGACGCGCCAAAGCCCAACATGGCGGGTGAGGTGTCGGTGGTATAGCCTTGGAAATTACGGTGTACATCGCCGGTTTCCAAGGCTTTGGCCATGGAATCATCGGGATGGGCGAAATGGTCAAAGCCGACTTGGATGTACCCGGCTTTTTTCAAGCGTTCGACGGCTAATGTGAACTGTTCCCAACGTTCCGCGGCATCGGGGAGCGTTTCATCTTTGATCAGTTTTTGGTGAGATTGCATCCACGGCACATGGGCATAGCCAAACAAAGCGATGCGGTTGGGTTGCAAATCAACCGTTAAATCGACCATGGTTTCGATCTCAGCGGKGTCTTGGAACGGCAAGCCGTACATCAAATCCATGTTCACATGGCTGATGGAATGTTTGCGCAGCCAGCCGATAACCTTTTTGGTCATTTCATAGGGCTGAATACGGTTAATGGCTTGTTGGACCTTGTCTTCATAWGACTGAACGCCAATAGATGTACGGTTTACGCCGGCTTTTTCAAGGGCGATAATATACTCTTCGGTGGAGGTTCGGGGGTCGAGTTCAACGGCGATTTCGGCGTCATCGGTGACGTCAAAACGTTCGCGCAACTTGGTCATGATGGCCATCCAGTCTTCGCCTTTTAACATCGTTGGCGAACCACCACCCCAATGCAGGTGMCGCGCTTTAAAGCGYGMGGGCAGGGCGTCGGCGACCAAATCAATTTCGGCCAACAGCGAGTCCAAATACTCTTTTACCGGATCATATCGTTTGACGATTTTTGTGTAACAGCCACAAAACCAGCACATTTCATCACAAAAAGGGATGTGGAAATATAAAGAGAGCTCGGTGCTTGGGTCCAGTTCTGACAACCACTGTTTATAAACGTCACCATCTACTTCTTCGTTAAAATGGGGAGCCGTAGGGTAGCTGGTGTAGCGAGGAACACGAAGATCGTATTTGTTGATCAGGTCAGTTTGCATATGGAGGGGTGGCTTTCACATCGATTTTAAAAATTGTGCTTAAACTAAGCTTCGCCTGTGCGTCTGTCTAGGGTCAGGCACAGCATAAAGTTTATATGGGGTGTATACGTTCGAAAAACGGCTTTTTTATGGGGTGTTCACAGGGATGCGTGTGCTTGAACTGAGGGGGATATTGTTCAAGGGAATGATGGGGACATAACAATCAAAACTGTAACTGACTGAAATGGGCCGATAATAAAGGCCGCCGACGACGTCGGTTCCCGGTGTGTCTGCGGTGAAAATGATGCCCGTGAACTTAGCCTTATGATAATATTTATTATAGATTATTGATTTTGCACAGACAGTGACGTTCATCACGTCTTTAGAAAAAGCAATAAACTACAGTGCTACCGTTGATCGAGGATGTACGATGCCTATAAATGTTGTAAACTCCGGTCAGTCAACGAACAGAGTCTGATAGGGACGTATCGATGAAGGTTGTTAGTTTTTTGGAGATCAAACGCCGCGCTTTAAGTCGTGGAAAGCGTGCCGGCAAAGGTGTTTGCATGGCGTGCGTCGTGTTGGTGTCCTTGAGCGCGTGTCAGACAACCAGCGGGACGGGCGGTGGAACATCGTCGTCTGTTCAGAATGTTCAGGACATGACGGCCGCTCACAAGACCCTGTTGAGTGCAGGCCGCGAAGCTGAAATTGAACACAAATATGAAATGGCGGCCAACGCTTATGGGCGTCTGTATGAAAAAAGACCTAATGACAGCATCGTCTTGGCATCTTTTATCCGCACCATGCGGTATTCCGGGAAATCTAGGGAAATCGTTGCTTATGTCGAGGCCAATACGCAGCACCTCCTTAAAAACCCATCTGTAAAATTTGAATACGGAAAGGCTCTGATCACCGCCGGGAAAAAAGCCAAGGCACTTTCAGTATTGCAAGACGTTTCAACCAAAATACGTGACAATTGGGACGTGTTTTCCGCCATGGGCATTGCTTATGATGCTCTTGGTAATTTTCCCAAGGCCGTTCAAATGTACACGCAAGCCTTACAGCTTTCGCCCGGCAATGTGGTTGTGCTGAACAATATGGCTATGTCCGAGGCCATGAACGGTCAGTTGGCGGCAGCTATTTTGACCTTAGAAAAGGCCGCGAACCTTGACCGAAACAACAGCCATGTGCGCCAAAATTTGGCTTTGCTGTACGCTGTGCGGGGCGATGTGAATAAGGCTAAGGCCTTGGCTTCTATGGATTTAAGCAGCGGCGATCTGGAAACAAATTTAACCTTTTACCAACGCTTTGGGGGCAGGGGACTTGAGTGAAAATCGGGGCATAGGGCAATGAGTAAAGATCAAAACTCAGATTTGTCGGCACGCAATAACGTGCGTTTGACGACAATTTTCGCCGGGCGAATCTGTCAATATGGTCGGGCCTTTGAATGTATCATTTCCGATGTATCGGTGGGTGGGGCCAAGGTCAGGCTTAAAAACCCCGCTGATTTTGAAAAATTCACAACCTCAACACCCGTTCAATTGACCTTCGAGAGGTTGACCGATTACAAAGCGTTAAATGCCCAAGTGGCTTGGTTAAGACCCAATGAAGACGTTGTGGGGCTTGAGTTTTCGGACTCTGAGCTCAGGCGGCGCATCATTATGAAAAAGCTGATGCCCAATCGTTGGCGCATCGCCATGCAGGGAAATGATGAAAAAACAGAGCCTCCGAACGAGGTCTAAATTTAACTTGGAAAGTTTTCTATAAACGCATTGAAAACAAACACTTTCTTTGACAGTATAGAATGAAATTAAATTGGGTACTTTTTCGGTGCTAAATTTTAGGAAAAGACGGCAAGCAACGCAATGGACGACAGCCTCGTATTAACACCAGATCCAAAGGACTGCACATTGCAGGGCGTCGACATGTTGGTCGAGGCTCCGGCTGGTGTCGTGCGGGAACTGGAAAAAACGTGCCGTTGGCTTAAATGCGAGTCCAATCAGGTCATTGTTGACCGTGATGATGATACGTCTGAAGTCTTTTTCATCATTAAAGGCAGCGTTAAGGTCATGGACCTTTTGGGCAAGGACCAAGAAATAGCCTTGGCTGAATTAAGCGCAGGCAGCAGTTTTGGTGAGCTATCCGCCATTGATTCGTCGCGGCGGTCCGCTCGGGTAAGCGCCCTTGAAACGACCACGCTGGCGGCCATGTCCAGCAAAAACTTCCGTAAACTTCTGATTGACTGCCCGGGCATTAGTTTGATGCTTTTAAAACGTTTTGCGGGGCTGATCAGAACCTTGAACAACCGTGTGACCTCGCTCAGCACCCTCAGCCCGCATCAACGTGTGTATTACGAATTGTTGCGCATGAGCGAGCCGAATCCGCAAGGCGATGGGTCTTGGATGATTCATTTGCTTCCAAAACACGAAGAAATTGCAAGCTGGAGCGGTACCTCTCGTAATGATGTCGCTATGGCCATCGGTCATCTGGCCCGCGAAGGTATTGTTGGTCGAAAACACAAATCTTTGGTCATAAAAGATCATAATCGATTGCAAATGTTGGTCAATCTGTGACGGACGTCATAGTCTGAGCTGTTCTGAGGCGGTATTGTTTAAGCATGAAGTGATCATCTTTTCAGGACTAGAAAGGTCATATGAAAAGATTTAATCGCTTGGTTTTCAAAGGAAAAAATTAAACAGGGGTGCTTGACTTCTGAATTTTGTTCAGCCAATCTATAGCGAATTAGTATTGATACCTTTTGTTTAATTATCAGAATTGTAAAACGTTGAAAAACGAGGAGTTTTAAAAATGGCTAAGTTTTCGAAATTAGTAACACGTTTCAAAAATGATGAGTCTGGTGCGACCGCTATTGAGTATGGCCTCATTGCCGCTCTTGTTGCTGTTGTTCTCATCACCGCGTTGACATTCATGGGCTCTAGCCTCGAAGGCAAGTTCAACGAAGTTAACGATGGCTTGAACCAATAATTTCGCACTTAGTTAACTCTGTGCGATTTTAAATAAAACTGCCCTTGGCCTGATGGTCGAGGGCAGTTTTTTTTTGTTTAACGCCGAATTTTGGAGCCCGGTTTGTGGCGATTATGAATTTTCTATTGATGTCCGTTTATATCGCATTGGTTTTATACAGTGCGTGGAGCGACGCCCGAAAATTGCGCATTCCGAACTGGATATCCTTGGCTCTGATGGCTGGTTTTGTTGGTTCGGCCTTCAGTGTTGGCTTAAGTTTTGACGTCTTGCTTTGGCACCTGGCCGCCGGAGCCACAACGCTTGTGTTTGGGTTTGGGTTATTTGCATTTGGCTATTTTGGTGGTGGGGATGCAAAGCTTATGGCTGTATCCGCTTTGTGGATTGGCTGGGACCATCTGGTTTTCTTTGTTTTTGCCGTGCTTTTGGTCGGTGGCGTATTATCATTGCTGGTGGTGGTGCTGCGCAAAGGTCTGGGATTATGGCCCGATTGGCTGGTTAAAAACGCAGAGGGCTTGTTCACCCCCAACAAAGCCGTGCCGTACGGTATTGCCATCGCCGCAGGCGTTCTGTTAACCCTGCCGCGCATGGATATGTTGCCCCCCGCGTGGCAAGTCCATGTAAATTGGTTTGTCCTGTAAGAAGGAGAGAATTGCGTGCACAGCTTAAAAACAGGTGACTGGCTAACGCTTGAACGCATTCGCGTGTATGCGTGGATGTTGCTGGTGTTTTGGCTGATCGGTATTTTGGCTGTGATTTTCATGGCCGACGGCGGTGTGGACTTTGCGGGACGGCCCTTAGGCACTGATTTTTCCAACGTGTGGTCGGCGGGCCGTTTGGTTTTGGACGGTCAAGCAAGTGCGGCGTACGATGTGCAAACCCACCACCTCGTCCAACAAACGGCCTTCGATACGCCCGATATCCCTTATTATGGTTGGCATTATCCGCCGTTTTTCCTGTTCATCGCGGCGGCGCTGGCGGCGTTGCCCTATGGTTGGGCGTTGGCGGTGTGGTTGGCGGCGACTTACCCGCTGTACTTGGCGGTGGTGCGGCGTATTTCTGATGTTCCGTACACCGCACTGGTCGCGGCGGCTTATCCGGCCGTTGCGGTGAATGTCATTCATGGACAGAACGGATTTTTAAGTGCGGCGTTGTTGGGGGCAGGGCTGATGTTGTTGGACCGCAAGCCCGTGTTGGCGGGGCTGTGCATTGGTCTTTTGGCCTATAAGCCTCAGTTTGGCGTGTTGATCCCCATCGTCCTTGTGGTTACCGGGCGGTGGACGGTGATTGCGGCGGCGGGGGTGACCGTGGGCACGTTGATGGCGGCCTCGACGCTGGTCTTTGGTTTAGACATCTGGCAAGCCTTTCTGGACAGTACCCAATTTACGCGAGAGGTGGTCATGGAAGCCGGGGCGTTAAGCCCGGACAAGGTGTTAAGTCTGTTTGCGGCGCTCCGCATGTGGGGCGTACCTGTGAATTTGGCGTATGTTGGGCATGGATTGCTGGCGGCGGGTGTGGCTGGGGCCGTGGTGTGGCTGTGGCGAAAACCCGTGGTTTTATCGTTGCAATCCGCAGGCCTTGTGGTCGGGGCGTTATTGGTGACGCCCTATGCCTTAGATTACGATTTGATGATCGTTGGTTTAGGCCTTGCGTGGTTCACGGTGCATGGCTTGAAAACAGGATTTTTGGCGTGGGAAAAAAGCGCACTGGTGTTTGTCTGGTGTCTGCCGCTGATCAGCCGCATGGCCGCGATTTTACTCTCGGTTCCGTTGGGGCTTATGGGTTTGCTTTTGTTTTTTGGATTGATCTTGCGCCGTGCGAAGCACGACCAGATCACGACCTGATCACGACTTGCTCAACGGTTCAAGATATTAATCGCCGCCGGGCCAATCACCACCAAGAACAACGGCGGCAAGAAAAACACAATCATCGGCACGGTCAGTTTTGCGGGCAGAGATGCACCCTTTTTTTCCGCATTGGCCATGCGTTCTTGGCGGCGTTCTTGGGACAGAACTTTCAACGCGGTGCCGACGGGGGTACCGTATTTTTCCGACTGAACCAGTGTCGTCGCCAGTGATTTAATCGAGGCTAGCCCGGTGCGGTCGGCAAAGTTAGAATAGGCCTTATGACGGTCCCCCAAAAAAGCCAGTTCGGCAGAGGTAATGCCAAATTCTTGTGCCAATACGGGCGATTTTTCGGCAATTTCTGAGGTCACGCGATCAAAGGCTGCTTCCACACTCAATCCGCCTTCAACGCAAATCACCATCAAATCCAAAGCATCGGCAAAGCCGGAGTTCAGTTCGACCTGGCGTTTTTGCGCGCCATTGGTGACGATGATTTTGGGGAAAGAAAAGCCAACAAAAGCGGCAATGCCCATAAACAGAAACTTGACGGGCTGCGGATACGGAAATTCAGGCATGCTGGCAATGTAAGTAAAGCACAGCACAAAGAAGACTGCGGCCAAGGCAATGCGGGCAAAGGTAAACGCGATCAAGGCATTGGGGCGACGATAGCCCGCTTGGGCCAAGCTTTCTTTGAGTTCAGGGGAGGCTAAAGCCTTGTCGAGTTTGAGGGTGACCAAAACCTTTTTCATCAGATCAATGCGGGTTTGGCCCTTGCGGTGACGAATAGACGAGCCCTTTGATTGCAAGTCATCGACTTGTTGTTGGGCGAGTTCTTGTCGTCTGGACGTGACGGCTTTGATGCGTTTGGACTGCCCGCCTCCGGTGAGGAAGGGCAGGGCAATGGCGAGAACGGTGACGATGGCTGCGGCGCTAGACATCCAGACCAAAAGTGTTGGGGTTTCCATTTCCGTCTCCTATACGTCGAAGTTGATCATTTGGTTCATGACAGCGACACCGGCGGCCATCATGCCGATGCCGGTGTAAACCAAGTGAATACCATCGGTAAACAATAAGCCCACATAGTCTGGATTAACCACCGAGAGCAGGCCCAAAACCAAAAATGGCAAGGCCGCAATAATGGCCGCAGACGACTTTGCTTCTGAACTGAGCGCTTGGACTTTGTCGACGATTTTTTTGCGATCACGCAACACTTCAGACAAATTATCTAGGGTTTCGGCTAAGTTACCGCCGGTTTGGCGTTGAATCTGCAAAACGATGGCAAAAAACTTAAATTCGGGGGTCGGCACACGTTTTAAGGTGCGGGATAAAATATCGTCCAAAGTCAGGCCTAAGCGTTGGCCTTCGACGATAAAGTGGAATTCTTCGCCGACCGGGCCTTCGAATTCGCGAGCGATGATGTYCAGGCATTCGCCAACCGGAAGACCRGACCGAATACCGCGGGTGATCACGTCGATGGCTTCGGCGAAATTTTTAGTAAATTGTTTTTGGCGGCGCCCGGCCATAAAACCCAACACAAATTTGGGCAAACCAGCCCCGGCGACAATCGTTGTGCCCAAAATCACAATGGGCTTTAGGCCCAAGACAAAGGTGATCATAAGGGTTGCTGCACCTGAGCCCACACAGATCATCAAAAATACGGTGCTGTCGAGTTGGATGCCCGCCTGCAAGATTTTTGTGTCGATTTTATCAAGAAGCGATTCTTTATCATCGTCTTCTGAAATCCCTTTAACGCGGTCTTGGATGCGTTTTTGGCGGCGACCTTCGGCTTTTTGCGATACTCCGCCCCCGCCGATAGACGCCACGGTGCCAATCGCATCCATGCGTTTTTTAAGGCGTAGTTTTGGACGCATAGCCAAGCTGACCATAAGTCCCAAAATGACCAAGAAAAAGATCGAGGCTCCGGCACCAATCATAATGTAAAGGACGGTTTGATCTGTCATAACATCACACCACCATTCATCTAGGAGGTAAATTGCATGGCTTCGGCAAGCTTCCGCTCGAGACCATAATACTTGGCTTTTTCCCAAAAAGCAGGGCGCAAGCCTGTAAACTTGTGGCGACCGATAATATTTCCGTTGGAATCTTCACCTTCGATTTCATAAACGCAAATATCTTGCAAGGTGACCACGTCGCCTTCCATGCCCAACACTTCGGTCAGGTGGGTGATTTTACGTGATCCATCGCGCAGGCGAGCGGCCTGAACAATCACATGCACGGCTCCCGAAATTTGTTCGCGCATGGCTTTGGTGGGCAGGTTATAGCCGCCCATCATGATCATGTTTTCAATACGTGATAAAGATTCCCGCGGATTATTGGC
This sequence comes from Rhodospirillaceae bacterium, assembly GCA_002732845.1. Taxonomy (GTDB): domain Bacteria; phylum Pseudomonadota; class Alphaproteobacteria; order Rhodospirillales; family Magnetovibrionaceae; genus JANLGW01. The sequence goes on along the minus strand of NVSZ01000022.1, from coordinate 10,032 downwards.
GTGAATAGTGCCCATGGACCCATCGTGACCGGTGTTCATGGCTTGCAATAAATCAAACGCTTCGGGACCACGAACCTCACCAACGATGATGCGTTCTGGGCGCATCCGCAGGCAGTTTTTGACCAAATCACGCATGGTCACTTCACCCTTGCCTTCTAAGTTTGGCGGGCGGGTTTCCAGACGCACAACGTGGGGCTGTTGCAATTGCAATTCGGCTGAATCTTCGCACGTGATGATGCGTTCCGCCGGATCAATGTGTCCGGTCATACAGTTCAACAACGTGGTTTTTCCAGACCCCGTGCCACCCGAGATTAAGGTGTTCAGGCGAATGGCCGAGACCACTTCCATAACGGTCTTTAATTCCGGTGTAATCGAGCCAAACTGAAGCAGGTTTTCCAACGTCAGTTTGTCTTTTTTAAATTTACGAATGGTCAGGGCGGTGCCGTCAATGGCCAGAGGTGGGGCAATCACATTCACACGAGAACCATCGGCCAAACGCGCATCGCAAATCGGACTGGCTTCGTCAACACGACGCCCAACGGCTGACACAATACGTTGGCAAATGTTCATCAATTGGGCTTGATCGCGGAATTTTATGCTGGTTTTTTGCATTTTACCGTCGACTTCGATGTACACCACGTCGGGTCCATTAACCATCAAATCGGCGATGTCATCGCGTTCCAGCAAAGGCTCAATTGGGCCTAGGCCTAAAATATCGTTACAGATATCTTTGATTACGGTTTGTTGTTCGGGCAGGCTTAAGACCAAGCCCCGCATGGAGATAATTTCGCTCACCATGTCGTTGATTTCTTCGCGCACCTGTTCCGGTGTCAGGGCGGTCAGCTCAGACAGGTCGACCGCTTCCATCAGGTCGTTAAAAACATTGACCTTAATTTCATCCAGTTTTTCTTTGGCTTCGTCGCTGAGGGACGTTGCCGAAGAAGGGGCAGGTTCTGGTGCAGGTGCAGACGCTTTAGCTTCACTTTTTTCAGGAGCCGGAGGCGGTGCCTTGCTATCGTTATCGGACGCGGTTTTGCTGCCGCCCCCAAAAGGTTTTGCAGCATTTCCGTTTTGTCCAGCCGTTCCGCGTTTTCCAAACATTTTGTACTTCAGTCTACATTTCAGGGACGAATTTAGAGTTTATTTCTTTTTGAACAGAGATGACAGAATGCCGCCCTTGCTTTTTGTAACCTGGGTCAGAGATTCATGCCCACTGACCAGTTTAGCCAGTGATTCAATGCCGTGAGCGGCCTTTGATCCCTTGGCCACTTTGCTGATCATCTCACCATTGTTCATGGCCGTCATAAAAGATTCGCTATCATAAGGGATCGATAGGGCAGGCTGCAGGTCCAGAACATCTTTGAATTCTTTTGCGTCCAATTCACCTTTTTTGGTTTGTCCAACCTTGTTGAGGATCAGCCGTGTGGCCGCCTGAACACCGCGGTTAGGCGTCAAAAAATCAATCATGTTTTTGCCGTTGCGCAGATTATAAAGGTCTGGAACACCGACCAAAACGGTCTCATCTGCATCCACCAATACGTCCTGAACCCAACGATTCCACGAATGTGGGACGTCCAAGATCACATAACTGGCCATTTGGCGCACAACGTTCAATATTTTTTCAATGGACCGGTCGGTAATTTCAAGCCCGGTGTTTAAGTTGCTTGGCGAACACAGCAGGGATACATTCTTTTCACCCACTTCCATAAAGCGCACCAACAAGGACTCGTCAATGTTATCGAGTTGGGACAGGGCATCCATCATTGTGGCGTTGGGCTGAATGTTGAAACTCAGCGCCAGTGTGCCAAAGGCCATATCCAAATCAACGACAATCACATCGTCATTGTATAATTTTGCCAGTTGCGAGCCGACATTGTGGGCCAATACAGAGCTGCCCACGCCGCCGGATAATCCGGTAAAGGCAATCGTGCGGCATTTTGCATTGGCGCTTTCATCGGCATAGGCGTCGATAATCGCATTTTTCAGCTCATCGGCCGACAGGGTCGCAACAAAGTACTGGCTGATGCCTTGGTCAATCAGGGTTTTAAACAAGTTGATGTCATTTTCGGCACCGACGATGATGACCCGCGTACCCGGCTGACAAAGTTCAGACAGGGCGTTTAATTCATCAAACAAGGCTTGGCCTTGGGCGGTGCTTTCAATGATCAACAGTTGTGGTGTTGATCGATCAGACAATTTTGTCAGAGCGTTTTCCATGCCGCCTTCGGCAATGGCAACGGTGGAACGCAAAAACAAGCGATCAGAGGTCAGAGACTGCACAGCCTCCCGCACGGCATCCGTTAAAACATAAGCACCAATATCGATTCTAAGAATCAAGTCTGCCTCCTACACTAAAAATCATTAGGACCGTAATCATTTTACCGTGCTACCTCCCCCATCCATAAGGCGGGGTTTAACGGCACCGGATTGATGCGTGCGAATGACTTGATCTGTGCGACTGGCGGCTCCGCCTGTGGCGGGTTGGGCTTGCAAGAAATCACCGGGGTCCGCAACCACTTTGCCAATATTGCGTTGTATGGAACAGCCAAAATTGCTGTGTGGCTTGTTGGTGTAATTGAATGTAGAGGTTGAAGACCAATCCCCACACTCTGGGGCTTCGACCTTGTTCGCGGTATAGCTTAAAATCGCATTGGGGGGCAAAACCGTGGTGTTTGAGATCAAAATAATTTCACTTTCGCGCAGGCCATTCTTAACCATGATGGCCCGAGCCAGTTCGGGGGTAGTGCTTTCCACCGTAATGGCGGTGCGGCCCCGTTGGACAAAGTCGCGGATAAACATACGAAAACGCCGTTCGTCGCTGGGGGCTAAGTTTAAACCCTTGTCAGGTAATCTCATGGACAAGCTGATTTGTTCTCGGCTCACTTTGATTTGGTGATTTTGTCGATAATCAGAACCTTCGGTGGGGTTAGGAGATTCTGAGGGCGTACTACATCCAGAGACCAATCCCATAACCAATCCTGTAAACAACAGGCTTTTGATTTTTGTGTTTTTCATCGTCATCACCCATTACTCCATAATATAGCCGTAAGGCCCGGCAAGGGGCGTGGCATAAGGTGGCAGTGGTAATTTTGTGTATTCCTTATGAAGCCTTCCCAACAGATACAAATCCATGTCACTGCTGGCGACAAAACCATCGGAKGGCAATGCCAAACGGGCATTGTTGCCAACAGGTTCAGCCAGATAAGCCGTGATCGTGACCACCAATTCAGTTTCTTTGTTGCGATAGGCTTCTGAACGAAACAAGGCCCCTATAATCGGCATGTCTTTAAGCCCCGGAACGCCATCAACTGTATTGATCAGTTCATTTTGGATCAGGCCCGAAATGATCAGTGACCCACCAGAGGGCAAATCYACAACCGTTTCTGTGCGATTGATTTTTAAGCCGGGGATACCGTCCACCGCAATGGAGGTATCGCGATCAGAAACCTCTGTCGCGATGTGCAGATTGATTTGCCCCTTGTCCATGACGGTGGGGGTAAAGCTTAAACGAATGCCAAAGGGGGTCTGTGTATAGGTTTTGTTGCCATCGGTATCGATGGTGGTCAACATGGGGAAGGTTCCACCCGCCAAAAAGGTTGCGGTTTCCCCTGAAATGGCCGTCAAAACGGGYTCCGCCAATGTTTTGGCCAGTCCATTTTCTTCTAAGACTTGGTAAGAAATATTGCCAAAACCAGTGATGGCGGGAAGAATATTACCCGTGGCAAAAGCCGCCGTCAGACCCGCTGCCGTCCGTGCAGCGGCAAGCGGGGTTGAGGCATCTTGGGTTAGGCTTAAGGCGCGGCTGGTTCCCGTACCAATGTTTTTGGAATAGGTAAAGTCAAAGCCCAATTGTTTAATAACATTGCGCTTCATTTCAGAGACATGAACCTGCATGATCACTTGGCGAGAGCCCAAGACTTCTAAATTGTTGATGACGCTGTTGGCATCGGCCACGAACCGTCCCACAATGTCGAACGCTTGAGCCGATACGACGGCGGACCGAACAAAGCCTTTCAAAAAGACGCTGTTGCGTTGGGCGGTGACTTGGATTTTTTCGTCAGGCAACAATTCGCTGATCGCAGATTGAATTCCGACGACGTCAATGTCCACCTGAATATCACCCTTATATAAGATGTTGCCTTGGGCATCTTCGAAGATGATCGAAGTTGAGCCCACCAGCAACGCCAACACATAAACATGGGCCCGGGTGCCATCATTGGGACCAACGATGTTGGCAATAGCGGGATTGCCGATGATGACGTTGCGGACTTTGCCCGGCAATTTCACCGATACAATTTTGTTCAAGGGCACCCGGACAAGTTCAGTGTCGTTGTTCAAAATCCATTCGGCCTGGGTTTGAATAGGGGCGGCCGTACGGGTCAGCTTCAAAGCTGGGGCTGTGCTGGAAACGGTGCCTAGAGTTGCCGATGTGGCGCGGCCCGGGACTTGCTGAGCTTGAGCTTCACCTGACGTTATCGTCATAAATAAAGCCAGTGCGCCGAGTGTGGAGGAGATGAGTTTGTTCACGTTAATCCTCATTTTGCTGTACTCCCCGTAGAACCTGTCGCTGTTGCGGGATCTGCTGTGCCGCGGTAAATGGACAGTCGTTTTTTCTTCGGTGCTCTAGGCGCAACGGGAGCGATATAAGTGCGCCTTGGGGTCGCTGCTTGTGCGGGGGCTTTGGATGTTGAGAGGGAAGTCGTGCCGCCGCCACTGATGATTTTATCAAAATTACTGAGCAGGGGGCTGACTTCGACATCGGTGGTGTATTTCAGTTTGCGTTCGTCTTTGACTTCACCGCGCACGGCCCGCAAAACCAGTGATAATTTACCCATAGCCTTTGCTGTTTGCAGTTTTTCCGCATCCTTTGGACTGACCTCTAAAAGAATGGTCTTAGCGATTTGAGCGCCGCCTTTAAATTCGTCCACGCTTTGGTCAAGCGCCAGAACTTTTAAGTTTTCAAGAATGGTTTCGCTGGTGTGCAACATGCCGCCTTTGAATTTTTTTACGGCATCTGGACCTGCGCGTTGCAGGGCGGTGTTCAGCATCGAATGCGTCAACATCACGTCAACACGATCACCGGGCATAATAAACCCAGCGGCAGCTGTTTCCGCACCGCCACGCACGGCAATGGCGCGCATACCCGGGGCTAAAACACCGCGCAGATAACYGGGGTCTGATGATTTGTACAGACGGGTTAACGTAATGGGCTCACCCTTTGAAAGCGCGCGACGGGCGATRTATTGTTCTTTTTTCAAGGTTGCCTGAATTTTGTCGTCTTTCGATTCCAACAGGTAGCTATCTTGGACACCGTCTTCGGGCCAATCTAACCATTCGGTGTTTGTTTTGGTCACGGCGGCGCCAATAGGCAAGTTTGCCGAAGCCACCAAGATTTTGGTGGTCGGAGCCTTAGGCACCATCGCCGCAAATTCGGCCTGTTGCGAAGAAATATAATCGCGAAGGAGATAAGCCGTACCACCAGCAAGAATTACAGCGGCAAAAACCAAGCCTATAATAACCACTCTCATATCAGACTACGGCTCCCCTAAAAGGTCTGGTGAAGGTCTGGGTCGAAAAGACCTTCTTCAACGGCATGCACAAGACAGTTTTTCCCAGCTCAATCTTAACAAAAAGCCACAACAAAAGAACCTCAATGGGGCGTTGGCTTTGCGTGCGCGGTGCACGTGGACAATTCCCCCGCTGGTCTTGTGTTGCCTTTTTCAAATAGAGCCCTGAAAAGGCAAGAAAATTTTCAGTTAGAGAATACAACATCGTGCGCCTCAGATACAACAGCAACTTCATATTAATATAGATAAAAAGTTACGTTATTGTTTATATGCTTGACCCAAACTTTCTTTAAAACTCATGATAAGACGTAAATTCATCACATTTTTCATTTTTAGGTCTTCATCTCATGGCAACATACTCAGGTTTTCGACACGGCGAAGTGATTAAGGTCACTGTTGATGACAGACCTTTAGAACCGCGCCTGGATTTGCGGTGTTTAAGCGAAGCGGGCTTTGAATGGGGGTATGTGGGCAGTGGTCCCTATCAGCTGGCCTTGGCGATTTTGGCCGAAGAACTGGGTGATCGCAGGGCGTTGGGCAATTATAAGTCGTTTTGTGAAGTAACCCTTGCCCGGCTTAAACAAGATCAATGGGTGCTGGAAGGTGACCAGATCGAGATGTCCTTGCAAGGCGTGGTTGAGGTCGACATGACCTTGTCTGAATTGCTGGATAAGGTTCGACGGAAAATTTAACGCGCAATGGAGTCTCAGCCCTTATCAAACTTAAACAGATAAAATTTATCTTCTAACGCCTTGGGTAATGGGGCGGGTTTTAGCCATTTTGGAGGTTGGTTTGAGGTTATTTTTCTCATCAAAGTATCGCCTTCGAAGGTCAAAAAGAACTTTTCTTCGACCGATTTTACACAAACCAGCACAAAATCAACATCTCTAGCCGTCAAAATTGCTTTCGATTCGGCTTCGTTTTGGGCGGTGAACGCGGTGAAACTGTCCAAAATTCCCTGCGTGTTTCTGTGATAGGGCGTGCCGATGACATGATGTTTCGTGCGGTATAAAATTTCTGGGCCTTGGTGGATAAAACTCAGCAAAGTTTGCGGCGTGCCATCGCCAAATTCGGGACTGTTTAAATACGGTGCCAGGTCCGCCCACCCACAGCGTGCGGGGCGGGTGCCATCGGGTATGGGTTCAAAAAACGTCATGCCCCCGGCGACCAAAATATGACCGATGGCGACAAAGGCAAAGGCGGGGACGCGCAAAATTGGTGTGCCCGGTTTGGGTCCAACAATTGGCCCGAAACGCGCACTTAAAAGATGCTGTAAAAGCAAGGCCCAGCCAATCGATACCGCAAAGGCCATGTATCCGCCCCACCTAGATTGCAGCATCGTCAGAGGCAAATACAGCAGTACGGCGATGATCAGAACTGTGAATTGATTCCGGTCAGTTTGGTTTTTTTTGGGTGACCTATAGACATGCACACCCCAAACCACGACCCAAAGGATGGGGCCTAAAATCATCACGGCGGCGAGCAGTGTGCTGATATCGGTTTTGGTTAAGGGCTGAAATTCTTGAATTTTGCTGAGCCAGAGAGATTCCAGCCGGGGATCCATAGCCGCGCCAAACGGGCCTTTGAAAAAATCGGGAAAAATCAAAGCCATGATGGCCGCCGCGCCAAGACTGGCCAATACGGCCCCGCCAGCACGGGTGATGAGGGTTGATTGAAGGAAGGAGCGAAACCGCCACATACCTTCAAGGCCCAAAGCAATTAAAGCCAGCAAGGTCACGTGAACAATCGACAGGCGGTCATATTCTTGCATCGTAAACCATTGGCCAGGAGGGCGTTCAACCATTAAGCCCAAGGCCAAAACAAGGGCCCCTGTGATCGTAAAATAACGCAAAGCTTTTAGCCATTTTTCGTCACCCCGCCAAACCCACAGAATACCCAAGGCCAGCAAGGCAAACAGTTCGATGGTCAAAGATTCGATGCTCACCCAGATGCTGAACGCGGCGATGGCCCCGGCCCACGTGGCGGCGGAAAAAGAGTGTTCAGCGGCGTTGGTTTGGCGGGCCAATAACGTTAAAACAGCCGCAAAACCAAATAGAATGAGGGAATGATGATCGGGTCGGGCCGCTACAAAATAATAATGAGAAATCGGCTGAAAGGTGATCAGCAGYACTAAAATCGTGYGCCCGCGGGCGTCTAAAAAAGGCTTAAGCCCCCACAGCATGACCCAAAATATCGCCAGCATCACCACCGGGCTGACRATCACGGCGGAAWAGTATAAGGCTTTGTGCAAGCCCACAAATGGGGCAAAGGGAGCCGCCAGAATCATCAGTAAAATGTCAAAAGGGCGTGTCCAATGTGAAATTTCACCGTTGGGCCAGTTGCTGCGCTGTGAAAAAGTTCCATACCATTGCGCGCTGTCCCACCAATCACGAACCCGTAAAACGCGCATGTAAGTGTCTGCACCAACAAACCATTCGTTTAAGAATTGTTCTAAAGTTTTATCTATGTAAGTAGGGATAATAGAAAACAACAGGGCAATAAAGATCGCGATGAGTAAAAATAGGGTGTTTTTTGTGGGGCGAGGTGCGGGTGTGTTTTCGAGCATATTGTAATCTGAAACCTGAGACTTAAAACCATACAAATTTAAAGGTATAATTATAAAAATATGGTTATATATTATAAATAAAAGAAGTATTTGTCAGGAATTGCATAATATGACGCCATCTTCTCGCCCCAAGTCTTCTCGCTATAAGTCTTCTCGACCCAATGGTGAGGCTCTGCACTCTAAGAAAATTATTATTGTTTCGCAATGCGTCGCAGAAGGAAATAATGATATTTGTGTGGAATTGCAGCATTTTGGTTATGATTGTGTGGTTGTAGCCCACCCCAATGATCTGGCCGAGGCCTTGCAAAAAGAGACGGTGGATGCACTTGTTTGTGGCCTTGCGTTTAATGGCGAATCCGAAACGGCGTTAAAAATCCTGACCGAACTGAACAATGCCCATAAAATCCACATGCCATTGGTGGTCTTTACGAGCATTGATAGTGCCGAAATGCGCTTGGGCGCGGTGCGTGCCGGGGCTGCTGATTATTTGGTGAAACCCGTTGATGCCGCCGATTTGGTGCGGGTTTTAGATAACGTCACGCAGCGCACGGTGAGCGAGCCTTTTCGGATTTTGATTGTTGATGATGACGCCACCTTGGCCATGCACACCCAGCTTATTTTGCAAGGGGCGGGTATGGAAACAGTGATCGTCACAGATCCCATGAAGATTTTTGAAGTGCTGGATGATGTTTCGCCAGAATTAATCCTGTTGGACATCTATATGCCCGAAGCCAACGGTAAAGATATTGCGGCGATTATCCGTCAAAAGGAAGAATATGCGGGCATTCCGATTGTCTTTTTGTCCAGCGAATCCGATAAAGATGAACAACTATCGGCCCTTAAACTGGGCGGCGATGACTTTTTGACCAAACCCATTCGGCCATCGCACCTGATTTCATCGGTGAGCATTCGCGCCGCTCGTTTTCGCGAATTGAGGACCTTTATGGCCAGAGATTCCATGACGGGACTGTATAATCATTCCACAACCAAGCAATTTCTGGTTTCCGAAATTTCGCGGGTGCAGCGGTCCGATGAAGAAATGTCGCTGGTTTCCATCGACATCGATTTTTTCAAATTGGTGAATGATACCCACGGCCATGCGGTGGGTGACCGGGTCATCAAAGTTTTGGCGCGGCTTTTGCGCCAACGTTTGCGGGGCGCTGATATTGTTGGACGCATGGGCGGCGAAGAATTTTCGGTTATTTTACCGCAAACGTCTGCTGAAAAAGCCCTCGGCGTGTTTCAAAATATTCATGATGATTTTGGCAATATCGTTTTCCACGGGGAAGGGGAAACCCAATTTTCTGTGACCATTTCTTTAGGCATTGCCGCCTACGAAAAAGGTCATTCGGCTGTTAGCTTATCCGATTCCGCCGATAAGGCGTTGTATGAAGCCAAACACAACGGCCGCAATCAAATTGTAATGGCCCAGACGCTTTCTTAATACACCAATAAATCTAGGGCACCGAATAAGTTTTCTGTGCCTTTTACGATGTAGTTTGGAGCTCCCACAGCCAAAGCCGCGTCGCGTTCACCGTCTTTTGATCCGTGTCCGGTCGATACATGAATACCGCCCCTCAATCCGGCATTTTTCCCCGCCAGAACGTCCAAGTGACGATCACCGACAATCCATGATGCCTTTAAATCAACGCCCATAAGGTCATGGGCCAAATTCAACATGCCGGGATTGGGTTTGCGGGCCGGGTGATCGTCGTGGCCATAAACGCCTTGACCCTTGATGTGAAACGGACAGGCAAATACAGCATCGATGTGCGCCCCGCCTTGGGCCAAATCATGGATGATCTGGGCCTGAACAGCGACAAAATCATTCCATTTAAAATAGCCATAGCCAATGCCCGCTTGGTTGGTCACCAAAATAACTGGGATATTGTTATCATT
>NVSZ01000021.1 GCA_002732845.1 Rhodospirillaceae bacterium | reverse complement strand
TGTCGGCAAATGCACATTAATGTGTTTGGCGATGAAGAAGACGATGACGAGGATGCACTGCAAGTCATCAAGTCCGATCACATTCCCCTGCGTGGAGACCGCGATCACCCGTCCGGTGTTTTGATGATTTTAGATGACATCACCGAACTCACCCGCGAACGGCGCCGCAGTGAAAAAATGTTGCGTCAATTGATCGATACTCTGGTCAGCGTTGTTGACCGTCGCGACCCATTCTCTGCCAACCACTCTTCGCACGTGGCCGAAGTTGCCAAAGCCGTGGCCGAAGAAATGGGCTGTGATGAGATCACCGCCAAAACCGTCGACATTGCAGGCAGCCTCATGAACCTGGGCAAAATCTTTATTTCACCAGAACTGTTGACCAAAACCGGTGATCTTACGCCCGAAGAACGCCACACATTGATGTCCAGCTATCTGGTCAGTGTGGATTTGCTCAGCGATGTTACGTTTGAAGGCCCGGTCGTTGATACCATCCGTGACATGGGCGAAACGTGGGACGGGAACGGCCCCTTGGGCAAAGCAGGCGAAGGCATCTTGGATTCCGCGCGCATCCTTGCCGTGGCCAATGCCTTTGTTGGCATGGCCAGTGCGCGGGCGTATCGCGACGCCATGACGTTTGAAAAAGTATCCGACATCTTGCTGTCCGATACCGGAACCAAGTTTGACCGAAAGCCCGTATCGGCGCTGATCAACTATCTTGAAAACCGGGATGGCAAGACCGCATGGGCACATTACAGAGACCGCCCTGCTGAACCAGAGGATAACGTTTAGGGCGACCTCTAATAGCGACGCGCGCCCAAAAACTACGTACCTCTAAGCTACGTGCGCTTAAATTACGTGCCTAAGCCGCAAGAGCGACTTGTTCGATGATAAAGCCATCATGTCCGGGATACTTACGCCCACATTTTTCGACAGCCTCGGCTTCGCTATTGGCTTCAAACTCGATGTAATGGCTATCTGCCCAATCGTCAGTGTACCTTTTATGGCTCTCGCCATCGTGAACAAGTTCACGGACGGTTTTATTATAGATCGTAATTTCATAGGTATGCATCTCACCCTCCTAAAACGTTTTCATCGTATTCTAGCGTGTCTCGGGCTAGGCCCTCTTAACAGGCCCTCATTCCAAATGAGATGCCAGAAAGTATAACACAAAAAAACGGCGACCCAAAATTAGACCGCCGTTTTTCGTTTACGTAGGCTCAACAATTTAACTTAGTTAATGTCATCCCCTGATCCGCCTTCACCAGCATCAGAAACCGATGTGTAGCCATCCGATGTATCGTTATCGGATGAGTCGTAATCATCCATTTCTTTCTTCGCACCTAAGGGCGCAACAGAACCGTAATCGTCTTTGCTGTCGCCTTCGGTGAGCGAGCTGATGTCATATTCCTTGCCATCAAACGTCAAGGTGTCTGAATCATTGAACATTTCAGCCAGTGGGTCCAAGGCATCCGCAGAGGTATCTCCCGTAATCGCACCATCAGCCGCCTCAGGCAACGCCACATCGATGGTTGACGTGCTGGTCGCCGTATCGCCATTGCTGGCTTCGGTCGAGGTCACAGATACGGTCAGCGAGAAATCTTGGCTCACCGAGCTTTCCACATTCAACGTCAACCCGGAAAGATCATCCGCCGTCATGGTCCAACTGCCATCGCCATTATCGGTGCCAGCACTAAACGCTGCCCCATCGGGAATACCCGACACGGTAATGTCAGAAAGCGTTTCAGAACCATCCGTATCGCTCAGACCTGTTTCGATAGAGATGTCATAGGTCAAGGTGTAGTCTTCCGTTGGGTTCGTCGCCAACATATCCCCTTCGCCATATTGACCGTCCGTGAATTGGAAGGTCTCGACATTCACGACCTGACTGATGCCATCGGCGCCACCGTTGATGTGTTCGATGATAAATTCATCGTCTTTTCCATCAATTGAAGTGACCAAATAATCGGAACGTGCGCCGCTGAAGACCATGGTATCGGACCCTTTGCCGCCGTCAATGGCATCATAACCACCGCCGGAGAAAATCACATCATTACCATCACCACCGAGAATATCGTCATTGCCGGAACCACCGATGATAAAGTCATCACCTTTACCACCGTCTAAGTCATTATGACCGGAGCCACCAAAGAGGATATCATTATCGTCCCCCCCGAGAAGCTCATCATCACCGGCACCGCCAAAGAGGATGTCGTCCCCTTTGCCGCCATCGAGTAAATCGTCACCATCTTTTCCGAACAGTCCATCATCACCCTTCGATCCATAAAGATCGTCATCTTCTTTGTCGTCATCCTTTTTGCTTTCGCCTTCACCGAACGTCATATCTTTTGTATCGGTTCCGGTAATATCGTCTCCACCGCTTTGTGTTGCAGCCCCAGCCGAACTTGTGACCGTCGGGGCATCCGCAACCGCCGTAACACCGACTGTGGTGGTGGCGGTTGATGTGGAACCATCGGAACTCGTTGCTGTTACACCAAGATCAAAGCTTCCGCTGTAATCTTCAGGAGGTGTAATGGTCAGCCCGGTCAATTGGCCTTCCGTCAAGCTCCACGTGCCGTCCCCATTATCCGTACCAGCGGACAAGACAGCCCCTGTCGGAACACTGCTGATGACAATACTTTCAGCACCGTCCGCAGAAAGATCAAGTGCTATTGCATTGTCTTCGACACCCGTAACGTTTGTGGAGGATACGTCTGGTGCATCAGGCAAATCGACGGTCACCGATTGTGTCGTGGTCGCCGTATCGCCATTGGGTTCAGTCGCCGTTGCTGTTACGGAAATATTAAAGTCCGCACCAATGCTATCGGGAACGCTAACCGTCAGTCCCGTTAACTCAGCTGGGGTCAAACTCCATGTGCCATTCCCATTGTCGGTACCCGCCGACAAGGTTGCCCCCGTTGGAATACCGCTGACTTCGATGCTCAAAGTTTCGGAACCGTCCGTATCCGTCAACGCAGATTGGATATCTAGGTTAAAGACGTTTTCAGAAGACTCATCAGATCCCCAATCATCACCTGTCACAATTTGGAAATTGTCGAGACGCAGACCTTCGTCAGACGACGTTGCATTCACGCCCATGTCGATTTGGACTTGACCATTTTCATCCAGCGTGACGGTAAAGGAATGATTTTCCGTACCTTCGCTACTGTTAATGACTTCGGTACCATTGGCCGAAACGGAGAAGTAATCTTGATTATTTCCGCTTGTTTCCCAACCGCCATAATCAGCCGTATCGAATGAGATCGTAACCGTTTGACCGGCGTTTTCGGCACCAAAATCAAAGGTCTTGCTGGCATCATCATTATGATCAATTTTCATTTTGTCATTGGAACTTGAAACTTCATTGCCCCATCCAGAAACACCGGAATTGAAGTCTTCTGAAATCAAGACTTCACCCGCTCCAACACCGCTGCCGCTGTCATCGACTGCGCTGATCGCAACGCTAAGTGTCGGTGCATCCGCAACCGCCTCAACGGCCACATTAACAGTGCTTGTTGAGGTGCTGCCATCCGAAGACGTCGCTTCTACACTGACGTCAAAGCTTCCGCTGTAATCTTCAGGAGGCGTAATCGTCAGCCCTGTCAATTGACCTTCCGTCAGGCTCCACGTGCCGTCGCCATTATCCGTACCGGCGGACAAGCTTGCCCCGGCCGGAACATCGCTGATGGTCACACCTGTAACGGTTCCATCACCCGACGTCGTAATATCCAAGGCAATCGCCGTATCTTCATCACCCGCAGAATCACTACCGCCAACTTCAAGTGGATCAGGCACATCAACCGTCGCAGACAGGCTCACCGATGCGGTGTCACCATTGGGCTCGGTCGCCGTTGCTGTTACGGTCAAATTAAAGTCCGTGGTCACACCAGCCGGTACAGTCATGCTCAGGTTAGCCAATTCGCCTGCGCTCAAGGTCCAAGTGCCGTCGGCATTTTGGGTACCAGCAGACAGGGTTACACCCGCAGGAATACCCTCCACGACCAAGGACAAGGTTTCAGAACCATCGGTATCCACCAAACTAGACGTGATGTTCACCGGGAATGTTGTGCTGACAACACCGCCTTGTTCAGTGGTGAGGTTAAGGTTCACATCGTTGAAGTCTTGATCTCCGCCTTCGTTTAAATCTTCCCAGTTCATATTGCCGAGGGTTGAACTATCATTTTCATGATCGTAGCCATCTTCATTCAAAGAAGGGTTGGTGAAGAACAAGCCGCCACCGCTGGCCGTTTGCAAGACGTTTCCGCTACTATCAACAGCTTGCCACTCACCACTTCCGTCTTGTTGGAAGGTCACGTTTTCACCATTGGCGAGACCTGAATTTTGTGTTCCACCATCCGACACCAAGAAGAAGCCGATATCATCTGGGTTGATATTATTCAACGTAAAGACATCCCCGATATCTTGCTTCGTATCGGCCCAAATGATCTCACCTGATACGGGATTGCCATCGCTATCCATTGTGTACCAACCAATAGAATTTTCGTATCCGGCACTCTCATTACCCATGTTTTCAAGGGTCAAACTACTGGTGTCACTCGTCGATACACCTGTACCAATAGAAAGCTCAAGCAATGGAGTATCGGCAACCGCAATCACATCGACGGTTGAATTCACCGAATCTACCGTGCCATCACTGGCCGTTGCGGTGACGCCAATTTCAAACGAACCGCTCCAATGTTCTGCGGGCGTAAACGTCAGCCCCGTTAACTGGTCAGGTGTTAAAGTCCAAGAGCCATCCCCATTATCCGTACCTGCAGACAGGCTTCCATCGAGGGGAACATTCGTGACCGTAATAGAGGCTGCATTACTGACCGAAATATCGACTGCAATGATTGTATCTTCAATTCCACTCGCGGTGACAGAATTGATAACCGGATCCGTATCCGCCGTCACGCCATCAATGCCCGCACTTGCCGTGGCACTTGCCGCATCTTGGTTCGATTGTTCCGTCGATGTCGACGTCACATCCAAAGTAAACGCCGTGGTTCCCTCAGGAACCGACATGGAAAGGCCGCTTAGATCAGCTGATGTCAGGCTCCACGAGCCATCCGTATTTTGTGTACCTGCCGAAAGCGTAACACCCGTCGGAACACCCGTAATCGTCAGCGATAGAACTTCTGAACCATCAACATCTGACAAGGCCGTTGTGATGTTCACCGGATAAGACATATCACCATCATTGCCAATTGGGCTTGGGTCTAGGCCTTGCAAGGATGCGTTATAGGTCAAGGTTGTGTCGACGTGATCAGCAACAGGCAAATCGGCTTGAGCCGTACCCGGTGCCATATAAACCAACTCACCCTCACCCGGACCAAATCCAGCCGTATGATTGTCGCCAGCCTTAACCGTCAGGCCAACCAAGGTTGTGCCCGGATAATTTTCGGTCATGAATTGTTCAAGACCAAGATCGTTTACATCATTCAACCCAGCACCGGGGAAATCTTCAACCTTCACTTTAGTGACGTTGCCTGCACCGTCTTCCAGATACATGACAATGTTCGACAAATCATGCGGGAACGCATCGATATCTGGCAAGAACCCACCGATTTCGGTTGGCGTGCCAATGTCGATAGACACGGTCGGAGCATCCGCAACCGCCGTAACATCAACCGTTGATGTGCCTGTTGAAACAGAACCATCCGCAGCCGTCGCCTGTACACCAAGATCAAAGCTTCCGCTGAAATCATGAGGCGGGGTAATGGACAAGTCCGTCAACTGATCGGTGGTCAATGTCCATGTGCCATCGCCATTATCGGTACCCGCCGACAACGATGCCCCGGTGGGAACATTGCTGATGGTCACGCTTGTGACCGCAACTCCACCAGCACCCGTTGCTGAGATATCCAGAGCAATTTGAGTATCTTCGTTACCCGCAGCATCGGTGCCACCAATCGTCGGAGCATCGTCCACCGGAGCCACCGTCACACCAAGCGTCGTCGTGGTCGAAGCCGCATCCGTGACATTGCCCAACGTATCGGTTGAGGTGCTGACAATCGTCAGTTCAAAGCTACCGTTATAGTTCGCCGCTGGCGTAATCGTTAGGCCAGCAAGGTCGGTGGCCGGATCAAGGGTCCACGTGCCATCGGTGTTTTTTGTACCTGCTGACAAAGTTGCGTCCGCTGGAACACCACTGATCACCATGGAAAGAACTTCCGAACCATCAACGTCGGTTTCGGCGGTCGAGATGTTCAGAGCAATCGCCGTATCTTCGTTACCCGCAGCAGCTGTTGCGGAAAGTGTTGGTGCATCGGCAACGGGTGTCACGGTGACATCCAAGCTAACCGAAGCTGTGCCGCCTTGGTCGGTGGTGACGGCGAAGCCAAGGGTTGGTGTGCCCGCATAATCGGCGGCTGGGGTCATGACCAAGCTGCTTAGGCTTGCCAAGTCCGCACCGGAGATTGTCCAGCTGCCATCATTGTTTTGTGTGCCCAGAGACAAGCTAGCACCCGTTGGAATGCCTGTGACRRYWAYCGAAGCAACCGYYTCRCCMGCAACTGGMGTRACGGTGACGCCAATCGGWACGGTGCCATCTTCAACGCCCGCGCCGTTACCCACAACGCTGATGCCCGGTGTGTCGCCCACGGGGGCRACGGTGACACCAAGKGTGGCSGTRGTGCTGGCTGAATCAGACACATTACCAAGTGTATCGGTCGAGGYGCTGACCACGGTCAACGTGAACGAACCACTGTAGTTCGCSGCTGGYGTAATCGTCAGGCCCGCYAAGTCGGTGGCYGGATCAAGGGTCCACGTGCCATCGGTGTTTTTTGTACCYGCTGACAAAGTTGCRTCGGCTGGAAYACCRCTRATGACCATRGAAAGAACTTCYGAACCATCCACATCGGTTTCGGCGGTGGCGATGTTYAGAGCAATCGCCGTATCTTCGTTACCCGCAGCAGCTGTTGCGGAAAGTGTTGGTGCATCGGCAACWGGTGTCACGGTGACATCCAAGYTRACCGAAGCTGTACCGCCTTGGTCRGTSGTRACSGCRAAGCCAAGGGTTGGTGTGCCCGCATAATCGGCGGCTGGGGTCATGACYARGCTRSWKAGRSWWGCCAAGTCCGCACCRGAGATTGTCCAGCTGCCATCATTGTTTTGTGTGCCCAGAGACAARCTMGCRCCCGTTGGAATGCCTGTGACGGTTACCGAAGCAACCGTCTCGCCCGCAACCGGAGTGACGGTGACGCCAATCGGAACGGTGCCATCTTCAACGCCCGCGCCGTTACCMACAACGCTGATGCCCGGTGTGTCGCCCACGGGGGCAACGGTGACACCAAGGGTCGTCGTAGTGCTGGCTGAATCGGACACATTACCAAGTGTATCGGTCGAGGTGCTGACCACGGTCAACGTGAACGAACCGCTGAAGTTCGCCGCTGGCGTAATCGTTAGACCCGCAAGGTCGGTGGCTGGATCAAGGGTCCACGTGCCATCGGTGTTTTTCGTACCCGCGGACAAAACCGCATCGGCAGGAACGCCGCTGATGACCATGCTTAGGACTTCCGAACCATCCACATCGGTTTCAGCAGTCGAGATATTCAAAGCAATTGCTGTATCTTCATCACCAGTTGAAGCCGTTGCAGAAAGTGTTGGAGCGTCGGCAACGGGCGTTACCGTTGCTGTTGCGGATACAGGCGTTGCCGCCAATCCTGCTGTTGTAGACGCTGAGACGGACAGGTTAAATGTACCCGCGTAATCGGCTGTGGGCGTAATTGTTAAACCGCTGAGATCGCCAGACGACAATGTCCACGTGCCATCCCCATTATCTGTACCAGCCGACAATGTAACTTCAGTCGGAACGCCACTGATTGTGATTGTGCCCACGGTTGCATTGGTTGCCGCAACGTCAACATTCAAAGCAAATGCACCGCCATCTTCTTGTGCCGGAGCAACAGAAATTGTTGCCGAAATTGTTGGATCGGGAGCTAGTGCAGTAACCGTGACCGGGATTGATCCTGTCAACGTATTGGTCGCAAACCCCGCGCCGCCGTCATCATCACTATCAAGAACGTAAGCTTTCACACCGACCGTGAAGTCGGTGCTGTCGTTCGCTGGCGGGGTTAAGGTCAAGGTCGTGCCAGCGGCAATCGATTCATATTGAGCCTGTGTCAGGGTGATGGGATCAACACCGTTCGACACGACAGAGAACGTGCCAAGCGTAATGGTTGCCCCGGCAGGAATACCTGTTAGGTCAACCGAAGTAATGATTTCTGAACCATCGCCATTGGCCGAGGTCGCAATATCCAAAACAATCGCCGTGCCTTCGTTGCCCGCAGCCGCAGCCGTGGTCAGGGTGCTGTCCAAAGCGTCTGGCGTTACATTAACCGTTGCTGTGTCGGTTTTTGAGATGTTGCCTGTTGTTGAGGTGACCGTGACGCTGACGCTTACGTCACCGCTGTAATCCCCCTTAGGCGTAATTGTCAGGCCGGACAATTGAGCTTCGGTCAACGTCCATGTGCCGCTGCCATTATGCGAGCCCACAGACAATGATGCATCCGCAGGATCAAGCGTGATGGTAATAGAGGCAACGTCTGTATCGGTTGTCTTGATCGTAATGCCCAAGGCCACCGTACCGTCTTCGTTGACTGTTGTATCGGGGGCCGTAACCTCAAGCTGTGGATTCGTGGTTGACGTTGGCTCTTCCTGCCTTGACGTTCTGGTGGCCGGAACGATGATTTCAACCTCTGTCGCAATCAGGTCTAAAAAGCCATTGGTTTGTAGCGTTGGATCAAGGTCCTTTGACTCAGTTCCCTTAACATTACCAAGTGGATCGGCGGCTTCATCAATCGTCGTGCCCGCAGCCGTATCAAAATCGGCGAGACCGCCCGCGGCGATGCCGTCTTCGGAATTATCGGAACCGCCTGCTGCCGTTTCCAGATCGTTAAAACCCGTACCATCGATTTCACCACCGGCGGCGGTATCGAAATCAGCCAAGCCCTGTGCATTCAGGCCTTCTTGAACCGTGCGGCCTTGCAAGCCGTAATCGTTGACGTTTTGGTTGGACAAAGGCAAAAAACGCAACGCTGACGCAAAGGTACTGATCATGTCAGCCATGCTCAGAACGATGGTTTCCGTTGGCGCTACCGAG
Source organism: Rhodospirillaceae bacterium (assembly GCA_002732845.1). GTDB lineage: Bacteria > Pseudomonadota > Alphaproteobacteria > Rhodospirillales > Magnetovibrionaceae > JANLGW01. The sequence continues at coordinate 27,437 of NVSZ01000021.1, read as the reverse complement.
AAGCTACTGATAACAGAAAATTCGTTTGCGCCGTTCAAAACGCTGACGCCTCCGTCATTCATAATGACGACTTCGCCGATGAAGCCATCGGCTTCTTCCATCAACGCGGCTTTTAGGGTTTGCCCATCGGAAAGATCAATACCAAGTTGCGTACCGCGAATACCAATGGTCGCGACGGGCGTGGTCAGGGTCATGGCGTCGGGATCGGTTTTCGCAACGTTACCCGAAACGAAGGTGAACACACCGTGCATCACCGACAAAGATACTGAGCCTTCTTGGGTGCCCGGATCGTAAACCATTTCGTCCAAGACCATGCGACCGTCTTCGGCCATAGAGAACGTGGTTTCATCGGCCAAAATCACACCAACCGCACCGTCTGCCTCGGTTTCCAAGATATCACCTTGATAAACCGGGTCACCAACTTGCAATTCGACTTTGGTACCGTCCGCGCGAATGGCTGTGACTGTGCCTTCAACGCGTTCAACTTGGCCAATAGACTGTTCCGCAACGCCTGTACCCAAATCGGCAACCATGCCCGGTGTATCAGACCCGGACAAGCGCGAAGCCAAATCACCACCGACTTTGGCGCCTTCGGTGCTGACCAAATCGGGCTGAGGATCAACGGTGAAATAATCGGTCACCGTGACTTCACTGCCATCGGGCCAGGTCATAACCAGATCAGGACCTTCATGAGAAAAATCAGCCATGGCTGGATTCAAACCTTCGGGCATGGTCAGCGTATCGCCAGTCGATGCATCAACGGCAAGCGTGGTTGCTTCGCCAGTTGCAACGGTGCCTGAGAGAGGATCATTAAAGATAGCCATGGTTCGAAACCTTCCGAATGTTCAGTCCAGATCTTTAAAGCAAAGTCCGGATGCCAAAAAAGCCGCCAAATTCAATCTTCAACCCCTTTGTTGGGTTTAAAGTTTTCAATTTTGGTCCGGCAAATAAGTGATTTAGCGTTGTGTTATGTGGTGGGTTATGTGGTTTTGTTGCATTTATGATATAACCACTAATGATTTCAGGTCAACACACACCCGCCAAGAGTGATCATTAAGGAATTAATGTTGATCTTGGCGAGACAGTTGCTGACACAAACCTGACAGAAATTACATTTTCGGGGAGAGGCTGACCAGGAACTTTTGAGCCGATCCGGCGTGCAGATAGGCCAAAGCACAGCCCAACTCCAAATCGCCCTGCTTGGAAGAGATGTCGGGACACGACCCTGAATCGACACTTGCCGTTATGGCTTTATCGGGGATTGTGTCGCCGGACAAAACAGCCGAAAGGTCTTCTTCGCGGCGAATTTCAAGGGGTTCTTCCCCGTCTTTGGGCACGGCCCGCTTAAGCACAATATCGGGAAGCACACCGCGTGCTTGGATGGTATGGCCCGAGGGGGCAAAGTATCTGGCAATGGTCAGACGCAGAGCGCCTTCGGCGGGCAATGGCTGGATCGTTTGCACAGAGCCCTTGCCAAAAGACCGCCGCCCCATAATTACTGCACGACCATGATCTTTCAAAGCCGCGGCAACAATTTCTGACGCCGAGGCCGAGCCTTCGTTAATCAGCACCAACAAGGGCAAGCCCCGCGACAAATCGCCGGGTTCCGCCATATACACCCGGTCATGGCGGGGATTGCGTTCGCGCACCGAAACAATTTCACCGCCCTGTAAAAACGCATCCGAGACAAACAAAGCCTGATCCAACAAACCACCGGGGTTGCCGCGCAGGTCCAAGATCATACCTTGCAGGCTGACATTGGCGACCTCGGCATCGTCAAAAATCTTAGCCGCCGCCTCGCCAAGCTTGTCTTCGACCTGTTCGGTGAAGCTTTGCACGCGAATATAACCGATGTCATTTTCTCGGCGCCAACGCACGGACCGCACCTGAATAACGGCGCGGATAATGTCCACGTCAAACGGAGCCGTTCCTGTACGTTGTATGGTGATGGTGATACTTTGACCGGGGCGTCCGCGCATGATCTTCACGCCATCGGACAAGGTCATGCCTTTGACGGGCTGACCATTTAAGTGCGTAATCAAGTCCCCGGCTTTGACGCCAGCGCGAAAGGCTGGAGTGTCTTCGATGGGGTTGATCACCAAAATCAGCTYGTCCTTCATGCGGACTTCGATGCCCAGACCGCCAAATTCACCTTTGTTGGCAATTTTCATTTCCAGATATTCATCGGGATTAAGGTAAGACGAATGCGGGTCTAGACCAGAAAGCATGCCATCCAAGGCCGCTTCGACCAAAAGTTGGGGTTCAACCGCGCCCGATTTGGGTTTGGGGTCTAAGTCTTCGATGCCTTTTARWKSGWCRKCMMKSRGSWTKTCWKSRKCSRSYTSSRYCRCGWWRYYGRCKSGSWCSWRRYSAMRSKKGYKSYGWMRRTGATCGCGTTGGCGGTCATCGGTCGGATCATTGGCATAGGTGTCAAAAGCGTCATTAAAGCGTTTAAGCTGGGCCTGCGCCTGTTCGTCCATACCCGAACCAAAGGCCTGCACCACTTGATTAAGCGCAACACGGCCATCGGAACAGGCGCTTAAGCTCTGTAACATGGAAAATGCTATGACCCCGCCAAGGACAAAGGCCATCAATTGGCTGAAACGGTTCATCCGTCTGCAGTAATCCGCTCGATCAGTTGTTGTTGAACTTTATCGGCTTCGTCGTTGTCGATTTGACATGTGCCTGCGTTCATATGACCACCGCCACCATATTCTAACATTAAGGTGCCGATATCTGTTTTGCCTGTGCGGTTGAGGATCGATTTACCAACCGCAAAAACGGTATTCAGTTTATTCAGCCCCCAAATCGCATGCATCGATATATTTGCATCTGGATACATCGCGTATAACATAAAGCGGTTGGTGGCGAAGATAACCTCTTCTTTGCGCAAATCCAAAACCACCAAATTTTGATGAATGGTCGAACACCGCTTGATTTGATCAACAGCCTGTTCCGCGTGTTCCGTATAAAGGTCAACACGTTCACTCACATCGGGAAGTTTCAAAATTTCTTCGATGGTGTGGTCACGGCAATACTCAATCAGCTTCATCATCAAGTCATAATTCGAAATACGGAAATCTCTAAACCGCCCCAATCCGGTGCGGGAATCCATAATGAAGTTCAACAGCACCCAATCGGTGGGTTTCAAAACTTCGTCTTCGGAAAACTGCGCGGAATCAGCTTTGTCCACGGCTTCCATCATTTCTTCGGAAATGGTTTGAAATTCGATGTGACCACCATAATAATCATACACCACACGCGCCGCAGAGGGCGCCTCTGGATCAATCACGTGGTTGGGCGGGTTATCATCCAAACGAATGGTTTCGCTGGCATGGTGATCAAATGCGATATGCACACCCGCAACATATGGCAGATTGGTGGTGATATCATTTTCAGAAATTAAGATGGTGCCATCTTGCATGTCTTTGGGATGAACGAATTTAATTTCATCAATCAAGTCCATTTCTTTCAGCAACACAGCACAAACAAGACCATCAAAGTCACTGCGTGTTACCAAACGGAATTTTTTGTGATCGCTCATCGGGACACCCTTATTTCCTAATCTTTCAAGCTATCGCTAGCTTACTCGAATCAACTTCACCATTAGAGCCATCATTCTAATGGGTTTTTTCTGGTTGGGACAAGCCCTTCGACACAAAATTTCAAAAAAATCTCGCGACCCCTTATGAAGAGCGCAATTCATGCATGGTCCACGTGGCCAACGATAACAACACCACCGCACCAATTTGATGCAAACTGGCCAAGCTAACCGGAACCACTAATAATAATGTGAAAATCCCCAACGTCACTTGCAAGCACGCCATAATCCCTAAGGCATTTATGGCCCGGCGTGTGCGCGGGGCCAAATGGCGAGATTTGGACTTAAACCAAACAATCATCACCATCACAAGCGTCAATTCGGCAAGGGTACGATGATTAAACTGAACGGTAACAATGTCTTCAAACGCCGCCAAATACCACGGATCATAAACAAACACATCGCTGGGGATCAATTCGCCGTCCATCAGGGGAAACGTATTATAGGCAAAACCCGCGTCCAGTCCGGCGACAAAGCCCCCCGACAACGCGGTTAAAAAGGTTAGAAAAAACAATCCCTTGGACGCACAGCTCAAGCGCCCAGCGTCTTGATGATGGCTGTCATGGGGGGCTTTGTTCAACAAGTTCATCGCGACCCAGATCAAGGCGACGATGATCAGCAACGCCAAACCAAAGTGTGCGGTCAGGCGGTATTGGCTGACATCGGGGCGATCGACCATGCCGCTCATCACCATGAACCAGCCCATTACGCCTTGTGATCCGCCCAAAAACAACAGGCCCACAAGTTTCCAAAACAAGCCTTTGATCGGCGTCACCCAGCCCCGGATCATAAAGGTGGCAAACGGCAAGAAAAACGCAAAGCCCAGCAGGCGTCCCCAGAACCGATGCACAAATTCCAGCCAGAAAATGCCTTTAAAGCCTTGCACATCCATGTCGGGGTTGGTTTTGTGAAATTCAGGAAAATTTTGATACTTGGCGAACAGGGTTTCCCAATCGGCTTCGTTCAAAGGGGGAATCCAGCCCGTAAAGAGCTTCCATTCCACAATCGACAAACCAGAGTGCGTCAGGCGGGTTAACCCACCCAAAATCACCATAAACAAAACCATAGCGGCAACGCTCAACAGCCATATCGCCATGACTTTAGCGTGTTTGGCCTCCAAAATCGGGGACGTAGGGGCTGTGCTCACACGGAATCTCCTTCAAGTGTCGTCATGAAGGTGGTTTATAATACCAAGCGTTCCCAATAGCGAGCGCGGAGTATCAGGCGCTTTTGATCGTCTGTTTCTCCGTCTTGAAACGCCGAACGGGTGTGCAGGACATTGTTGCAGATTAAACCTTCTCCGGCGCTTAACTGATAATTGAAGGTATATGGCCCACCCAAGATATCTAGCAAAAAATCCTTGGCGCGTCCGGTCACCTCATCATCGGCCCAAATCACATGACGTTTGCGCGCGGTATAGCGCATGTGCAAGGTCTCGGTTTTGGGATCAACCGAAAATACCGGACCGGCACTGTCTTGGCGGTCTACATGGTCATCCGTCCCATTGCCCGGAATGGTCATGGCGTTGTCATCCATAAGGGCTTTGATCATTTCCGGATCGTGATCACGCATCAAAATATAGGCGATTTCCGGATCGAACAGCTGATTTTCACCACCCGATACACCCGCCGGGCGAAGGCAATGCAACACCATGGCGCGAATGGTACGGCTGCTTTCATTGTAATAACCATCCGTATGCCAATTGATCGCTTTGTTGGTATAGGGGATATACAGTTTGCGGCCTGCTTGATGGGAATTGTGCAAAGACGTGATGGCATCTTCGTCCGCATACGGGTTTTTATCCAAACTTTTCAGGCCAAAATGCTGACCAAAGGCACGCACATCGTTTTTGTCTGCGTTCGGCGAGGTCTTGTAAATGGCCATGCCGGCACGCCCAATACGGTCCGCAATGGCTTCGCCTTCGGCTTTCGAAACATGGGCCAAATCGCGGACTTCCACCAGCAAGTCTTCACTGGCCGTTGGGAAATTGGCAAGCTTTTGATCGCGCCAACGGGCATAGTCATCTGGGGCCGATAATGAAAAGGGCTTTAACACAGTCACATCCTTCGTATATAAGATATATATACGGTATATTAGAATAATCGCACGCACATATCGAATAGAAAAAGATGAGTTAAATTAAAACATGGGTCACGTCTATATTTCGGCCGCACACAAATCATCGGGAAAAACGCTCATTGCGACCGGTATAGCCCGCGCTTTTACGGATCAAAAACTGTGTGTTCAGCCCTTTAAAAAAGGACCGGATTACATTGATCCAAAATGGCTGGGCGCAGCCGCCGGGCGGGCGTGCTATAATTTGGATTTCAACACCCAATCTGCGGGCGAAATGAAAGCCTTGTTCGCGCACGCTTCCCAAGGTGTGGATATCAGCCTGATCGAAGGCAACAAAGGCCTGCATGATGGCCTTGATGTTAAAGGTTCAAATTCGAATGCAGCCTTGGCGAAACTGTTAAAGTCCCCGGTTATTTTGGTCATCAGCACCACCGGAATCACCCGCGGAATTGCCCCATTGCTGTTGGGTTATCAGGCCTTTGATGCGGACGTAAATATTGCCGGAATCATCCTCAACAAAGTGCAAGGCCCMCGCCACGAAAGCAAACTTATTCAGGCCGTGGAACACTACACCGACATCCCCGTGTTGGGCGCGGTACGTCGTCATGATGATTTTAATGTGGATGAACGGCATTTGGGCCTGATCCCCCACAACGAACATCCCAAGGCTCACGCCCACATTGAAAACGTCGCAAAAATCGTTCGTGAGCAAATTGATTTGGACCGTATTAAAACGATTGCGGATGCGGTTCCAGATCTTACATCTGCAACACTCATAAAGCCGAAGCCCAGACCTGACGTGCGTATTGCGGTCGCCAAGGATGCGGCCTTTGGTTTTTATTACGAAGATGATCTTCAGGCGTTGCGCAATGCGGGGGCTCAAATCGTTTATTTTAACGCCTTGCATGATGTGTATTTGCCCACCTGTGACGCGTTGTTTTTAGGCGGTGGTTTTCCCGAAACACAAATGGACGATTTACAAGCCAACAAAACGCTGCGCAAACGCATCAAGGCCGCGATTGAAGCGGGCCTGCCCGTTTATGCGGAATGCGGCGGATTRATGYATCTCAGCCGCTCTATWTCATGGCAGGGAGAAACCTGTGAGATGGTCGGTGTGATCGAAGCCGATGCGCACATGAATGCGACGCCTCAGGGACGCGGTTACACGCAACTAACCCCCACCGCTGCGCACCCTTGGCCGGGCTTTGAAATCGACCAAGGCCCAACAATTGCCGCCCATGAGTTTCACTATGCAAGCCTTGAAAATATCGATCCTGACCTTACCTATGCTTATGACATTCAACGCGGACACGGCGTGGATGGCGCGCGCGATGGCATCGTCGTACACAATGTTGTGGCCAATTTCACGCATCTGCGCGACACCAACACCTGTCCGTGGGCCAAAGCTTTTACGGCCTTTGTCCGTACCTTAAAATCAAACCGGGGCAAGGCCCCCTCCCCTGCGCAAGTCGCGGGCTAACAAGGAAATTTCACTGTGAAGAATGCTAAAGTTTTTATCGTTGGTGCGGGTCCTGGTGATCCGGGTTTGTTGACCATGAAGGCCGCTGAATGCCTGAGAAAAGCCGACGTTGTGGTTTATGACCGCTTGGTTTCCGAAGAAATTTTGGGCTTTATTCCCCGTCATGCGGAAATGATTTTTGCCGGAAAAGCGGCGCGCGACCACGCCATGCCCCAAGATGAAATCAACCAAACCTTGGTTGACCTTGCCAAGCAGGACAAAATCGTGGTGCGTCTCAAAGGCGGCGATCCGTTCATTTTTGGACGCGGCAGCGAAGAAGCTTTGATGTTGGCCGAACACGATATCAATTTTGAAATTGTCCCGGGCATCACGGCCAGTGCCGGGTGTGGCGCGTACGCAGGCATTCCGTTGACCCACCGAGGTCTCGCCACCGGGGTTCGTTTTGTCACCGGCCATTGCCGCGACGGTCACCATTTAGATTTGAACTGGGCGAGCCTGGCGTGTCCAGAAACCACGTTGGTGATTTACATGGGGCTGATCAACATCGAAAAGATTTCAGCCGAACTGATTAAGGCTGGCCTGCCCGCCGATACACCCGCAGCCGGCGTTGAACGCGGCACCACGCCCGACCAGCGCACCGTCATCACGACGTTGGAAAAGCTTCCCGAAACCCTGGCCAAGGCTGAACTGAAAGCCCCATCATTGTTGATCATTGGCAAAGTTGTTGATTTGGCCGATGTGATTTCGTGGAAGACCCACGCCCATGAAAGTCTTTTGAATGAGCCAAGCTGACGCCGATTTTTCTGATGCGGCAGTGTTGATTGTCGCCCATGGCTCGCCACAAAGTGCGGGGGGCACCAGCACCACCCGCCGCTTGGCCCAGCAACTGGCTAATCTGGATATATTTGGCGAAGTCGGTGCCGGGTTTTTGGCCGAAAAACCTTTTGTCGCCGACGTTCTGGACGATATAGACGCCGAAACCATCTACATCGTGCCCAATTTGGCAAGCACGGGTTATATTTTTGAAAAAAAGCTCCCCAAAGCCTTAGGCTTAACGGGCCTTGTTACCGAACGCATCAGCCCCAAAGGCCTTCAACACCTCGTCCTGACCGAACCCGTTGGCAGCCACCCTTTATTGGTCAAAATCATGACGTCTATGGTGCAAATCACCTTAGCTGATTTTAACATTGATGTGAATGATGAGAACGATGTGGCTTTGGTCGTCGTCGGTCATGGATCAACCAAAAGCCGGGCTTCGTTTTTACAAACTCTGCACGTTGCCGAAGAAATGGGCGCCTATGGCTTGCCAGATTTGGCCGGGCACAGGGCTATTTTCACGGCGTTTTTAGACGAGCCCCCCTTCATTCAAGACTGGCGTACACTGACAACGGCCAAAACCGTTATTTTTCTGCCGTTTTTAATTTCGGATGGCTATCACGCCACCCGCGACGTTCCCTTGGCGATTGGCTTTGATCCCGGTGATGCGGATTTTCTGGCTAACTTAAGCCAAAATAAGCCAAACAAAATTCACCTCAACGGACAAGATTTAATCTATCTGTCCCCCGCCGGATCGGCCAAGGATGTCGCCGAAATTATTTTTTCGCGGGTAAAGCAAGCTCAAGAACGTTTATAGATTCTCTGGGCACCCCATAAAAAGGGGGCGGAAATCCTAAGATTTCCGCCCCTAAGATGGGGTCCCTAAAAAGGGACCCTCCCCCGAACTGTATTCATCATATTTATCTTATAGATCGCGACCTAGGGCTCTGGCAAGTATCATATACAATTTGCCTATATCTGACGACAAGAATGTGTTTTCCAAAACGCCATCATGATCTCGTTCTCGAGCATTCTCAAGCATCTTATCAAATTCTGAAACATAACGGCTAACATATTCTCTGAACTCATCATCACTTTGATAGATAGATTTAATGGACGCCAACGTATTCTTTTCTTTGAAGCCCAGCATTTTGCGGACAAAGATGCCTTTTTCGCCTTTGTTAAAGCGGCGCCAATCGTCTTCGGTGATCGACACTTCAACCACACGGGCCAAGTCAACGGCCAACGAATTCAGGCGTTCGGTGATAAAGGCAGAACGCCGCATGAAGTCTTCGATATGTCCACGGTCCAAGGTGCTGTCCAAGGTCTGGTTCAGGTTTTTCGCCTTGTTCATGGCGTTGATCAGCTCTTGGGTGCCTTTTTCAATACGCAAGCCCATACCATCCATATGTGTCGCCACTTGATTCGACGCTCGGCTTAAATCATCGACTCGGTCGCGCAGGGTTTTATCCCAGCCCACCACGTGCGCCAATGATTTTTCGGTTGTGGCGACAACGGTTCGGCTTTGTTTGTCCAAGGCTTCGCCCAACATATCCGCACCCTTTTCAGCGCGCATATACAAACGGTTTAAATCGTTTAGTTTTTTGTGGGTTTGATCATGGGTCGAGGCCAGCCTGTGCGAGAACGCATCAATTTGATCGGCACCCGCCTTGGCTTTGCGGGTGACTTCCAAAGCCACATGATCGAGACGATCAAGGCTAAGGTCGGTCATTCTATCCACCTGAGCGGACTGTTCGCTTAGGCCATCTCTGACCTTGTCCAACTTGCCAACCGCCTCGTCCGTGATCGCCATCATATCGCGGCTTTGATTTTGGATGGACTGGTKTACGCCGTCCATTTTGGCAATGGCTTGGGTTGAGACTAAGCCCAGATCATTCAGGTTCTGGCCTAAACCTTTTCCGGCGAGATTTAGGTTTTGCACCGTACTGTCMGAAACCTGTTTCAAATCCGTAGCCGAACGGCGAAGCACGTCGCTAACCCGTTCCACTTCACCGGCCGCACGTTCCGAAGCGGTCCCCAAATCAGCCGTTTGATGGTGAAAAGCATTGGTCACCAAATCGATCAGCTTGGCGGCTTTGTCGACCGATTGATTAACACCGTGGACTTCTTCGCTCAACGCTTTGCCCACTTCGCCCAGTTTATCAGCGGCCTCGTCCGACGCCGTCATAAGATTGGCGGCTTGGCGATGCATGTCTTCGGAAAAGGACTTAACGTGTCCAGACGCCCGCGTGTAGGCCTCTGTCATATCTTCTGCCCGGTTTTCCATCAGACTGCCCAAATCATCCAAACGGGTGCCGGTGCGATCCAGAACGGTGTCAAGATCACGGGTATGGCGTTCGAAGGATTCAGAAATGCCGTTCAAGCGATCTCCGGCGGCGTGACTGGCCCGCGAAGCCTCATCGGCACGATCCGTCACTTGACGCGCCAGACCTTCTAATTGGCGCTCAGCTGCGTCAACGCGGCCCTGCACCACCCGTTCACTGTCGACCAAAGATTGGGTTGCGCCTTGTACTCGGCCCACGGTTTTGTCTGCGACGTTTTGCAGGTTAGACGCACTTTCTTTCATTTTTTCACTGGTTTCGATCAGGCGATCCGTCGCATTTTGGCCCAATTCATCCAACGTAACAGAGTGTTGTTTCAAGGTTTCGCCCATAACATCGATGCGTTCGGCGGCCTGTTCGGACGCGTCGGAAATACCCGCCGTTTGACGGTGCAGGGCATCTGAAACCAGCGAAATCAAACGCGCGGCGCGATCCGATGCCGAGCCTACTTCGCGCGATCTGTCCATCAGTACAGAGGTCGCTTTATCCACATCCGCCACCGCCGATGAGGTCACCCGAGAGACACTTTCGGTTTGTCCTTCCAAGGTTTCAGAGACATTTTCCAAACGTGTGGTCGCCTCGTCAGAGCTTTCCATCAAATCATTGAGGTTTTTCCGCACCGCATCGCCCAACGCGCGCAAACGGTCTTCGGCGCGGTCCGCACTTTCTTCTAACTGTTCTGTCCGGCCATCAAGGTTTTCAGAGGCGCTGGTCAGCAGTTTTCCTGTACGGGCGGCAACAAATACCATTTGCTCGCTGCGCGATTCAAGTCCATCTCCGGCTTGTTCCAAATTTTCTTTGGCTTTTTTGGTGGCCTGATCCAAATCTTGGGTGCGGGTCTGGACCACATCACTTAAATCAGAAATTGAATTGACCGCATCGTCCGACACGGTTTTGAAATCTTTGAAATTTCGGCGCAGATMATCGGTAACCACACCCGTGCGTTCCGCCGATGTGTTGACCTCGTCCAGCCCATCTTTCATGGCCCTGACGGCCGAAGAAATCGCCGCGGTTCCGATTTGCGCACTGCTGGTGACRCGCGAAGCCCCTTCTTCGATAATCCGTGAAGCTTCATCCAAGGCCCCTTGGGATGTGCTCACCGCGCGGTCCATTTCCAGAGAGCCTTCGTGCAAAGCGTGGGTGACTTTTTGCAGGCCCTCAACAGAGCTTTTAGAGGTTTCTTTCAATTGGGCCGTTTGCGTTCTTAACGTCGCTGTCGCCACCAATACTTTTTCTTTGCCCACATTGCCGGCGTTGACCAGCTCGTCTTTACTGGCATCCAAGGCCTTTGTGACCTCGCTCACCTGACCCAAAGACTTGGCCGAAATCTGGCTAAGGTCCATGGATGTTTTGCGCAACAGTTCCCGCACTTTTCCGGTTTGTTTTTCCGCATCATCGGTGTTTTTGAGGAGGCTTTTTGCTTCTTCGTGAAAAGCATCGCCAGCAGCCTTCATCCGCAACACCACCAAATCAGATGACGCCACCAAATCATGGGTTTGCTCGCCCATGGTATCGGACATATCCTTAACCTTGATGGCGATTTTATCGGCCGTAGAGGTCAAAACTTCGGTTTGACGGTTGAGGCTGTTTTCAACCTCTTGGCTGTGCGCAAAGGTTTCTTCACTGACCTGTTTTAAATCAGATTGTTGGCGACGCAAAGCGTCACCGATACGGTCCGTTTGCGATTCAAGACGATCACCTTGGGCTTCCATGTCCGCCCCCATGGTCGCCACAAGTTCCGATCCGACTTCGATGTTTTTAATGGCTTGAGACGCTGCCGTGGTCAGGTTGGCAATGCGTGCGCCTAAAAGTTCCCCAACTTCTTCGGCGCGGCTTGACGTTTCGGCCGAAATATCCAGCATATGTTCGCTGCGGTTATGATACAGATCCGCAATTTCACTGGCCCGCTGACTTCCAGATTCGGCCGCATCATTTAAGCCCTGAATGCGATGTTCCAAAACATCGGCAACATCTTCGGCGCGGCTTGATGCGCGGTCAGACGCTTTAACGATGTTGTGGCCTTGGCGGTGCAAAGTATCGCCCACATCCCGCGCCCGGACTTCCGCCTTCATCGAGACCTGGCGCAGGTCTTCGGTTTGCCGCGCTAAGGATTCTGCCACCGCGCGTGATCGCAAATCAGCATCTTCGGAAACCTTGGTCAGTTCCAAGGTCCGTTCCCGCACCTGATTGTTAACAATTTCAGCCCGCGCCACGGCTTCGTCGGAAACCTTGCTGAGATCGCGTGATTGGCGCCGCAACACATCCGTGATGTCTTTTACCCGGCTTTGTGCGCGTTCAGATGGATACGTCAGTTGTTGGATTTGCCACCGCAAATGCTGGGTTTCACCGCGCATGTGGTGACCACGTTCAAACAACGCCACGACCATCCATAAAAACGCCAAGGGCGTAAAAACCCCGGCCGCCAATCCGCCAATTTCATGGGGCAACAGTTCAAATAAAACATCCCAACCGATATAAGTTTGGATGTACCAAGCACTCAGCGCCAACCACCCCGCCGTTGCCGCCACGCCGGCAAAAGACAGTAAACGGTGGCGCCGGAAAAAGGATTGTTTAAATTCGTTAAATTCAAGTGGCGTCTGCGGAGGAAGGCCCTCACCAAAGGCACCGTCATCTTCACCTTCGGGCAGGCCCAAGCCCAACGCTCCCTTGGGTCCAAGGGGATTGTTTGCCTCATTTTTTTGGTTTTGGCCCAATTGATTTTGACCGATTGTCTCTTTGGCCATTCGCCCTGCCTTTTGTTTTCGCTACAGACGCGATCATACACCCTCTATATAGCCCCGTAAACAACAACGAGACACTATATATTGTGGAAAATGCGGTGAGGCCGGCTAAGCATTTGGCCAATTGTGCAAAAATCTGCGCGCATCTTGTGGATAAGTCTAAAACTCAGACACAACTTAAATTACAAAAATGTCTAGTCAATTCACGCTTTCGTCATAGTATGGTGTTCAGGCGTATAAACGAAGAGCGAATAGTTAAATGATTAATCCACGCACATGAAATTACCGCATCTAAAATTGAAATGGAAATTACTGTCTATTTTATCCCTTCTGCTGGTGCCAACCACTTTGGGCGGATTAGCCTATACCTTTGAAACCATTTACCAACTTCAGGTCAACACGGCGTTAAGCGGGCTGATGAACTTTGTTGATTCCAAACAACAAGGCGTCATTCGGTTTATTGGTTCTACGGAAAAACTAGCTCTGCAACTGGCCATTTTGAAAAACAATGCCGATGACGATGTGGTGCAAAAGCAATTTGCGGCGGTGATCAAAACCGATATTTTTGATGTAAATCAACACCCCTTTAGTCACGAAATCGAGTCGAGAAAACGATCTATTGCCACGTGGAAATCTTACCATGCCATCGATTTTGTCCGTCATAACGTGATCGAAATTTCTTCCGATCCCGCCCGTGTGGGGCGCCGCGTTGACAACTCTGTGGACACCTTGCACGGCTATTCAGACGTTTATATGGATGGCGACGTTCCGATCTTTACGGCCCGTGCGAAAACCAAGGGCGGCATGATTTACGTGCATGCCCATGCGGGCATGTTGACGATCATCACCAACGGCGAAATCGGCAATTTAGAAGGCGATATGGGGGCCTATTATCTGGCAGGTGTTGAACAAACCTTCGACTTTTACATCACCAACCGCAACAACACCTTAATCACCCAGTCGCGGGTTCACCCGAATGCTTTGTTAAAACAAAAGGGCAGCGAATTTCCGTGGCGAATGACCCAACAAGACCCAACATTGGGCATTGAATGCTTAACAGACGGCACCTACCTCACCAACGCCGGGCATTATACCGGGTGCCGGGAAGCCATGGGCTTTTACTTAAGTTCAACGGGCAAACAGATGCTGGGCGCATCTATGCCGTTTTATGATTCTGGGTGGACCATTGTCGTTGAACAAGAAGCCAATGAATTGTTAGCCCCGCTGTTTATCTTGCGCCAACAAATCGGCATTGGCGCTTTGTTTATCCTGACCTTGACGTTGCTGTCAGGCATTGTGTTTATTTATTACGTAACGCGTCCCTTGCGGGCCATCATCAACGATATTAAGCGCCTGTCCAACGGCGACCTGTCCGTAAAAGTCCACGGTCAAGACCGCGGCGATGAAATTGGCGATATGGCCAAGGTGGTGAAGGTGTTNAAAGACAGCTTGGTCAAAAACGCCACCACGGACATTGAAGTTCACAAACTTTCCCAAACCGTTGAACAARGCCCAAACATGACCTTTATCACCGATACCAACGGGATCATTGAATACGCCAACGCCAAGTTTTATGAAATTACAGGCTTTGTCCCTATTGAAGTTTTGGGACAAAGCCCCAGCATTTTAAAATCGGGCAACACCCCTACCGAAGTCTATGAAGATCTTTGGAAAACCATTAAAGCTGAAAAAATTTGGCGTCACGAAATCGAAGATCGCGGTAAAGACGGACGATTGTTTTGGGCCCATGTGATGATTGCCCCAATCCGTTCAAAAGAAGGAAAAGTCACGCATTTTTTGGCGATCCACGAAAACATCAGCCAACGCAAAGAAGCCGAACGCAAGATGCTTGAAGCCAAAGAACAAGCCGAGGTTGCCAACCGCGCCAAAACCGACCTGATGGCCAACATGAGCCATGAATTGCGCACCCCCCTGAATGCCATCATTGGCTTTTCAGGCACCATCAAAGAAGAAATATTTGGCCCCGTAGGCCATCAAAAATATGCCGAATACATGGATGATATCTATAATTCAGGAAATCATCTGTTGGGCTTGATCAATGATATTTTGGATGTTTCGGCGATCGAAGCCCAAGCCTTTGAACTGCAAGACCAAGAGCTTTGCCCTTTTGAGCTGGTTGAAAGTTCTATTCGACTGGTTTCCCCTCGGGCTATATCTGGACACGTCAAAGTGACCAGCGTTCTCCCCGCAAGCCTGCCCAAACTTCATGCCGACGAACGCCGCGTCAAACAAATCATGCTGAATTTGCTCAGCAACGCCGTGAAGTTCACCCCCGAAGATGGCGAAGTCACCGTGCACGGCAAAATAACCGACACGGGCTGTCTGGAAATTGCGGTCACGGATACGGGCATCGGCATGAACGCACAAGAAATCAAAACGGCCATGAGTAAATTTGGACAAGTTGATAGCGGATTGAACCGCAAACACGAAGGCACCGGGCTGGGTCTGCCTTTGACCAAAGGATTAATGGACCTGCATGGCGGGTCTTTGCAAGTGATCAGCCGCAAAGGTTCCGGCACAACCGTGACCGCAACGTTCCCCAAAGATCGTGTAGCTCTGTAAACCTGCACAGAATGCCAAACGGCAAACTAATACATATGCTGACCACCAGTGACCCATATTTCCGTACCCGTGACATATTTGCTGTCGTCGGAACACAGAAAATAAACGGTGCTGGCAACATCTTTGGCTTCCCCCATGCGATCAAGGGGGATACGCGGGATTAGGGCTTCGTATTCGGGTTGGATCATCGATGTTTCGATTTCACCGGGAGCCACCGCATTCACGCGTACGTTCAGGGCCGCGAACTCCCCGGCCATTTCTCGGGTCAGCGCCGATAAAGCGGCCTTGGTGATAGAATAAGCCGAGCCCGCAAAGGGGTGAATATAATGCCCGGCAATCGACGTAATGTTCACAATAGCCCCTTGGCCTTTATGCAACGCACTGGCAAAGCCACGCGACAGGCGAAGCGCCGCAAACATATTAATTTCAAAGACTTCTTTCCATGCATCCAAATCACCGTTCAAACACCCCAAACGTTCCTTAAACGGTGTTTTGGGCGACAGTCCGGCATTATTGACCAAGGCATGCAAAGGTTCACCATCCAACAATTCATTGACCCGCGCGACAAAGGCTTTGACACTTTCGGGATCGGTCAGGTCGGTGGGAATGTGATCAATCCAATTGGGATCGTTAAGATCATCGGAATCAACGTCCCCGCGGGCACAGGTAATGACGCGCCATCCGCGTTCGAGGAACAAAATAGCCGTCGCATGGCCTATGCCCCGCGATGCCCCGGTGATAACAACTGTTTTTAGATCACTGCTCATACCCAAGCTTATACCAAGGCTTAGGCTTTTAGGCCAAGAATTTTCAAGGCTTGCAGATCTGTGTGTGTTTTCGACAGCGATGAGTCAACCCGGTGCCACGTGATGTCGCCCAGATCATAGCCCAACTGCATCTTCACCACTTCGGCATCCGCATCCGAGGCATTGCCCCGTCGTTTGGTAACCCGCGCCGCCATAATATCGGGGGCGGCTTCTAACCAAAAACCATCAAAGGGAACATCGAATTCTTTCGCGACGGCTTCGATTTCAGCCCGTTCTTCGGGTTTTGAAAAGACACAATCGGCGATCACGGAATGCCCGGTGGCCAAAACCGTACGGACTTCTTCATAAACCGCTTCGTACGTTCTTTTCGACATTTCAAGGGTATAGCCCTCTGGTCCCAACTTATCCAAGGGATGCACGCCGGCAATGCGTTTGCGCAACACATCGGAACGCACCACACGCGCGCCGGGACGCGCCCCAACATAGGGGGCCAAGTCACGACCCAAACGGGATTTACCACTGCCCGAAAGACCGCCCACGGCCACCAATTGCGGTTCGTGAACTTCCATATATTCAATGGCCAAGTCTAGGTATTGCTGAGCCTCAACGGCTTTGGCGGCTTTTACATCGGCATCATCAATGCTGTTTGCCACCGCACACGCCACGTGGGAACGAATGGCGGCGCGCAGGCTCATAAACAGCGGCAAGCCCAACAAGCCCGCCCCGTCCCCGGTGATGTCCAAATAACGGTTAAGGGTCACGGTCGCCAACGTCCCCAGACTCCGGTGATCCAAATCCATCAGCAAAAAGCTGAGATCAAACAGCACGTCAATAGACGCAAAGGCCTCGTTAAATTCGATGGCGTCAAACAACACAGGCTCGCCACTTTGGTCGGTAAAAATATTGCCCAGATGCATATCGCCATGGCAATGACGAACACTGCCCGAGCGCCGTCTTTGGCCCAACAGSTCCCCCACCATGGTCAGTTCATCGTGGTGTAAATCGGTCAGCATGGCGACTTTTACAGGATCAACAATCCCCTCGCCATTTTCGGCAAACGCGGCCGCATTGCCTTCGACCGTCATGGCGGCCCCGGTGCGGCCACCACCATCGTGGCGGGCTTCGGCGTGGGCATGGAATGAGGCGACCTTATCGGCCAGATGTTCCATCAAAYGTCGGTCAAGTTTGCCATTTTCGGCCAANCNATCAAACAAGGACYCTTCGTCAAACTTGGCCATTTCGATAACCCAATCGACCACTTCGCCACGGCCCCCAATATGGTATCCGCCCAAATCATGGCTGATGGCTTTGACGCCCAGATATAAATCTGGGGCGGTGCGACGATTGACGCGGACTTCGGCTTCGCAAAAAGTCTTGCGCAGATCCACCGTTGAAAAGTCCAAATAAGGATATTTCACCGCGCRTTTTAACTTAAACACCCGATCTTTACCGATGAATATTTCAGAGATATGCGTGCTGGCGCGGAGCACCTTTACGGTGTCATCCGCAAAAGCCGTCTCCGAAGATAAAAATGAAATCGTGCCCGATTGATCTTGTGTAATCATGGTTCCATTTTAAAGCTATTTCCGCACCTTTGGGAAGCATAGTTTGAATAGACTATCTACTTTTTTAACGCTCGTCCGTCATCGCGCAAAACCACATAGATGGCCGGGATGATCAACAACGTCAAAGCCGTTGAGCTGGCCAGCCCAAACACCATCGAAATCGCCAATCCTTGGAAGATTGGATCGGCCAAAATAAACGCCGCACCAATCATCGCCGCCATCGCGGTCAGGAAGATCGGCTTAAACCGCACCGTGCCCGCCTGGATCAAAACATTGCGCAAAGGTTCACCCGAGGCTTGTTCATGGCGAATAAAATCGACCAACAAGATCGAATTGCGCACAATGATTCCGGCCAACGCGATAAAGCCAATCATTGATGTCGCCGAAAACGGTGCGCCAAACAACCAGTGCCCAAACATGATGCCGATCAAGGTCAAAGGCACCGGAGTCAAGATCACCAACGGCAATTTAAAGCTGCCAAATTGGCCCACCACCAAAAGATAAATACCCACCAAAGCAAAGGCAAAGGCGATGCCCATATCGCGGAAGGTAATAAAGGTGACTTCCCATTCGCCATCCCACAGCAAAGTAATCTTGCTTTCGTCTTCGGGCTGGCCCGCATAAGAAATTTGAATGTCCGTGTCACCTTGTTGTTTGAGGGCCTCTTCGACCGCAAACATGCCATAAATCGGAGCCTCGAACTGTCCGGCCAATTCAGCCGTGACCATGACCGCCGAATGGCCATCGCGGCGGAACATCGGATACGACGCGGTTTCATGGACGATGCGCACGACATCACCCAATTCAACCACCCGCCCGGTATCACCCGCAGGGCCCGGAGCAGAAATGGGTGTGGACAACAAACGTTCGGTCATAATCAAACCAGATTTTGGTAAGCGTACGGCAATTTCAATGGGGTTAATGCCGCCACCACGTTGGGAATACCCCACCGATTTACCGCCGACCAAGGTAGCAATGGTGTCATAAAGATCACGTTCTTGAACGCCGTGAAATTCCAAATTTTCCTGATCGATTTGCAACAACAAGCGGGGCGCAGGATTGCCCAAGCTGTCGTCCACATCAACGATATAACCCACACTTTCAAAAGCCTTGCGAACTTTTGCTGCGGCTTCTCTTCTGGCTTCGGGGGAAGGCCCATAAATTTCCGCCAGCAAGGTTGCCAAAACCGGTGGTCCCGGTGGTACTTCGACCACCTTCAGGGATGTACCAACAGGAACATCGAGGTCCGCCAAACGTTTTCGCACGTCCAAGGCCACATCGTGACTTTGACGATCACGTTCGCCTTTGGGGCTTAGGTTGATTTGCAATTCACCCATCCAAGGTTCACTGCGCAAATAATAATGCCGCACAAGGCCGTTAAAGTTAAACGGCATGGCGGTGCCGACATAGGCCTGCATGGACATCATTTCCGGGAGGTCCTGCAAACGCAGGGCAATCGCGCCCATCACCCGGTCCGTCACTTCCAGACTGGTGCCTTCGGGTAAATCAACGACCACTTGTAATTCTGATTTGTTGTCAAACGGCAACAGCTTCACCGTCACCGATTTGGTGGCAAACAAAGTCACCGACAAAGCCGTTGCGATGCCAACCACGATCAACAAACGAATTGAATTTTTGCGGCCATCGAGAACCTTTATGGCGATGCGTTTATAAAAATTGCCCAAGGCTCCGGGACCGTGGTCGCCTTCTATTTTGGGCGCTTTGCCGCCCCAAAATGTAATTTTATACAACAGCCACGGGGTAATAATCACCGCAACAAAAAAGGAAAAGACCATGGCCGCCGATGCATTGGCCGGAATGGGGCTCATATACGGTCCCATCAGGCCCGATACAAACATCAAGGGCAACAACGCAGCAACGATCGTCAGCGTCGCAATGATGGTTGGGTTGCCGACTTCTTTGACCGCTTCGACGGCGGATTTTAAGGGATCTTTATACTTGGTCATGCGCCAATGGCGGACGATGTTTTCGACCACAACAATGGCATCATCCACCAAAATACCGATCGAGAAGATCAACGCGAACAGGCTAACCCGGTTAATCGTAAAGCCCATCATATAAGAGGCAAACAAGGTCAGCAAAATGGTTGTTGGCACCACCACCAGCACCACAGAACCTTCGCGCCAGCCCAATGCCCAGCCAACCAAAAGCACAATGGAAATGGTCGCTAGGCCTAAGTGGAATAACAGCTCGTCGGATTTTTCCAACGCGGTTTCGCCATAATTTCTTGTGATCACGGCTTCAATATCGTGGGGCAAAAGTTTGCCTTTGACCAAATCCAGACGGCGCACAATATCATCGGCCACTTGCACGGCATTTGCGCCCTTACGTTTGGCCACAGCCACGGTCACGGCCGGCACGGTTTGCAGGCCATCGTCGCTTTTGACCATGTGCCAAACCCTGCTTTCTTCGGGTTTTGCGCCCATCACGACCTTCGCCACGTCCTTAACATAGACCGGACGTCCATCGCGTGCGGTGATCATTAACAGGCTAATATCGGGAACCCCAATCAGGGTTTGTCCGGCCAAAACGGGGACCGACCGACCACCATTTGGACCATCTTCACGAATGCGACCAACAAAAGACGAACGGTTGGCGCTGGAAACTTTATCAATCAATTGCGCCAGCGTTACACCATACAAAGCCAGACGTTCAGGATCAGGTTCCACGCGAATTTGATCCGCACGTCCGCCCACGATGAAGGTCAAACCAACGTCTTTGACCTTGGTCAGTTCATGTTTCAATTCTTCGGCAATATTAAATAACGCATTGTCATTCCACCGTTCCACATCCCCCGAAGTCGGCGCCAAGGTGATGGTGACAATGGGAACATCGTTAATGCCGCGACCAATGATCAAGGGCTCTGGAATACCGATGGGAATGCGCGAAATATTGGCGCGGATTTCATCATGAACCCGTAAAATCGCGGTGTCTTCGTCGGTGCCGACGTCAAAACGCGCGGTGACCATGACCCGGTCGTCTTCGGACAGGGAATACACATGTTCGACTTCATTGATGCCCTTGATGATGTCTTCTAAGGGTTTCGCCACCAACTCCATCACGTCTTCGGCTTTCAGGCCATTGGCTTCGATCAGAATATCGACCATCGGCACCGAGATTTGCGGCTCTTCTTCGCGCGGCAACGCCATCAGSGCCACCATGCCCAAAGCCAGCGAGGCCAGTAAAATCAGCGGAGTCAGTGGAGATTGCAGGAAATATTTAGTGAGATGTCCCGATATGCCAAGATTTTTCATATTTATTGACCCGACCACTCAACCAAAACATCGCCAACCCGTAAACCCGATAAGATTTCCGTGCGACCGTTTTCAGATAGACCCGGTTGCACCACCACACCTTGACCATTTTTTAAGCGGGCATAAACCAAGCCGTGGCGGGTGATGAGATAAGCTTTTGGCACCATCAAGACCGTTCGTTCACCTGTGCCAACCCAGACCCGAATGCGTTCGCCGACAAAAAAGTCGCCAAGGTTTTCAACTTCAACGTCCGCAGACACCCGGCCATTTTTGATTTCCGGGTAAATTTTGCGGATAAAGCCCGTACGGGTTTGATTGTCGTTGTCTTGAGCTAAGCTGCCCAATCCCCGTTCTGCGACCTGRACTTSTTCGCCTTCTTTGATGAAACGCGCATGRCGTTCGGGCAGTTGCARRCGYAAAATATAAGCCTCGGCCGCCATAGACGCCACGGCTTCACCGGGCAAGACCACTGCACCTTTGGTCACATGTACATTCAACACGCGGCCTTCTGCGGGGGCCAAAACGTCCCCTTCTGCGCGTGTTTGCTGTAAAATTTGACGTTCTGCTAAAATCGCGGACAGACCTTTTTGGGCGACGTCTTGAGCCGTGCGCGCCTCATCAAGGCGGACACGCGCAATTGTGCCTGTGGAAAATAGCTTTTCCAACCGCACCAACGCTGTTTTTGCGAGATCGCGTTGAGCCGCTTGAGATTGAAYACGCGCATTTAAAGATTTCRTTTGCAGGGCGAGTTTTTCATCAACCACCCGGGCAATCTTCTGCCCGGCCTTTACTGCTGAGCCTTCATCGACCAGTAATTCAACAATTGTACCGCCGATGCGTGTACGAGCCGCGACGACATCAACACTTTGCACCGTGGCAAAAACGGCCTTTCGGTCTTCGACAATGGACGATTCCACGTGGTATGAAAGCCCTTGGGCAAAGGAATTTGTCGCCAAAACCATCCCTGCGCACACAACAATCGCTGAACAAATAACCTTCATAGTTTATGACCTTCAATCAATTTCGTAGACGTATATAGAGTATGCCCGAGCATTTTACTCTTGCATAAGTAATTTGGTATGGCCTAGAGTATATGCAAGTGCTTTAAATTAGTAAATGCTAATATTACCTTTACAGGAGTTTTTTGAATTATGAGTGTTGATAAAATCGTTTTTGCGTTCGCGGGTGTCTTTATCTGGATCGGTCTTGGGACTTGGTACATGACCCAAGAACCTTTGTGGCTGATCCTTCCTGCTTTTGTTGGGGCCAATATGTTCCAAGCTGCCTTCACATCATTTTGCCCATTGGCGATGATTTTGAAAAAACTTGGTGCAAAACCCGGCCAGGCTTTTGACTAAGCTTTAGTCTGACTTAATCCTCAAATGCCCGTTGTTCGTCCACGCCCGCTGGGTCTTGGTGGATTAGAACTTCGGCATTTGGGAAGTCATTTTCGATTTTTTTCATAATGGCTTCCGCGATCTCGTGCGCCTCTCTCAGGCTCAGGTCACCATCCATTTCCAAATGCAATTGAATAAACACGTCTTGTCCCGAATACCGGGTGCGCAAGTCGTGAAAACTGATCACTTGGGGGTGAGATTTCGCGAGCTCGCCAATTTTTGCCCGTTCTTTATCCGACAGTTCCCGGTCCATCAAGATATGATAGGCCTCGATACCGATGCCGTACGCCCCATACAAAATGTAAAACGAAATGGCGATGGCAAACAGCGGGTCGGCATACGACCAACCCAGCTGGGTGGACATAAACAAAGAAATGATAACACTGATATTCACCAAAACATCCATGGTGTAATGCGCACTGTCTGCGGAAATTGCAACGGACCCGGTGCGTTTCACCACGCTTTTTTGAAACAAAACCAAGGCCAGCGTCGCCACGATGGAAAACACCATAACGGCGTAACCAATACCCGTATTGCTGATGGCACTTGGATTGTACAAACGTTCACTCGCTTGCAACAACAAAAATACAGCAGACCCCGAAATAAACGCGGCCTGTGCCAAGCCAGCCAAGCTTTCCGCTTTTCCATGGCCAAAGCGGTGTTCGGTGTCGGCGGGTTGCAGGGCATGACGCACGGCCAATAAATTGATCATGGATGCGCCAAAATCCAAAAGAGAGTCCACCAAGGTCGACAACAGACTGACACTATCGGTCATCAACCAAGCAACGAACTTAACCGATACAAGCAACACAGCGACGGACACCGCAGCATATGTTGCCCATGTCATTAAACGTGCGGCGGCGGCTTTATCAAGGCGAGGTGTGGAGGACGTCATGGGTAAAGGCGTTCCTTTTCCCAAGCCCCGTTTGCATCATTTGCATCATTTGCATCGTCTGTGCGTACATAAATCACCCGTTCATGAAGCCTGAACGGACGATCGTGCCAAAATTCAATGCGTTTGGGAATAATGCGAAAACCGGACCAAAATTTGGGGCGCGGCACTGCTCCAATGGCGTATTTCGCCGCATATTTCGCCACGCGGGCTTCCAGCTCGAACATTCCGTCCAACGCCGTTGATTGTTTAGAGGCCCAAGCGCCGATGCGGGAATCTCTGGCACGAGAGGCAAAATATTCATCCGCTTCTTGGTCGCTGACAGGCTCGACAGCGCCCACAACACGGACCTGTCGACGCAGGCTTTTCCAATGAAACAACAAGGCCGCCACCGGGTTTTCCTGTAGCTCTAAGGCCTTCTGACTGCCAAGGTTTGTGTAAAAAACAAAACCTTGGTGATCCGCGCCCTTCAGCAAAACCATGCGCGACGATGGCACCCCATCGGCATTCGCCGTGGACAGGGTCATGGCGTTGGCATCGTTGATTTCTTTATCAACGGCCAAGTCTAACCATTCCTGAAAGAGATCAATCGGTTCAATTGAAGTCGGAAATGCCGTCATATCAAAACCTATTTTTTTACCGCTAAATGCGATTTTATTTAAAATGTTAACGCGTTATTTACCATGGATATAGTGAAATGAACATTGGCCGCATAAGAATCACTTTTAACCAATGAAAGATATTTTACCAAATGATTTCGTTCTCGTCCCGTGATTATTCCCTTGTCAAAATTTTGCGCCCAACAGCAGCCTTGTGCCTGATTTTATCGATGAGTGCCTGTTCTTGGAACGAAGATCGCACAGGTAAAATTGGCGGCGCCGTTGGCGGGATTTTAGGCGGCATTGCCGGATCAAACGTCAGCAAAGGATCGGGGCGCACGGCCGCAATCATTTTGGGGGCCACGTTGGGCACCATGTGGGGCGAAGACATCGCGCACGGCATGAGCAGCGCCGACAAGATATTTGCTGAGCGCACCACCAAGGATACCTTGGAATACGGCAAACCTGGTGAAAACACCACATGGTCCAACCCCGAAACAGGGAATTCAGGAAACGTTGTGGCCAACGAAAGCTTTAAGAACAAAGACGGTGAAAACTGTCGTAATTTTGAAACCACCGCCCATATAGAAGGCGAAGATCGGACCACATCCGGCACCGCCTGTAAGATGCCAAATGGCGAGTGGAAAGTGATGGAGGACCCTAGCGCATGACCTTGAACCCTTACCATACCCTTGGCCTTGCCCAACGCGCGACCCCTGCTGATATCAAAGCCGCTTACCGCAAGCTGGCACGCAAGTATCACCCCGATAGCAATTCAGGCTTGGCGCAGGCCGAAGATCGATTTAAGGAAATTTCGAACGCTTATAGCTTGTTGTCCGATCCGATCCAACGCCGCAAATATGACGATGGGGAAATTGATGGCGATGGGCATGCTTTTGCCAGGTCTCAAAACCATGCGGAAGCCTATAGCTCTTATAGACGCACCGCGCAGACAAGCGCCGGGGCTAAAGCTAAAAAAAGCCGCTTTAACAGCTTCTTTAAAGACCATAAATCCATCAAAGCCAAAGGTGCCAATGTCAGCTACACCCTGAACATCAGCTTTTTGGAAGCCGCAGCAGGCGTCCATAAAACCGTCCGCATGACCACCGGGAAGACCTTAAAAGTTCAAGTCCCCGCAGGCACCGAATACGGTCAAGTTCTGCGCCTCAAAAATCAAGGCATGATGGGCATGGGTGGCGGCTTGGCCGGTGACGCCTTGGTGGAAATCAAAATCATCGAAGACACGACGTTCAAAAGTGAAGATTTGGATGTATACAGCGAAGAGGCTGTGACCCTTTCCGAAGCTTTATTGGGGGGACGCATCGAAGCCCGTACCATCCACGGACCGGTCATCATCACCGTCCCCGAAGGATCAAATTCTGGCACAAAACTGCGCCTGAAAGGCCGCGGACTGCAACGCCCAAAAAGCACCAAACGTGGCGATCACTATGTCACGTTAAAAGTTGTTCTGCCCCAAAAAGGCGATGCGGATTTGAAAAGATTTGTCAAAAAATGGGCCGCGAAAAAACCCTACAGTGTGCGCAAAGAAACCCTGAACACCCACGCTGCGGAATAGATATTTTAAGACGTACTTTACGTTTCTTTTTTATCCAGAACGTCAGAAACCATCACCAGCAACTCAGACACATTAAAAGGTTTGGTCAGGTAAGCTAAAAAACCTGTTTYYAGACCTTTTTCAATTTCGCTTGTGCGGGCATCCGCACTGATCGCRATGACCGGAATRGWGCTKGTTTTTTCATGATTACGAAGCTCAACCAAAGCCTCCATGCCGTTCATGCCGGGCAAGTTGATGTCCATCAAGATTAAGTCCGGCAGCACTTTTGCCGCCGTGGAAAGGCCGATTTCGGCGGTATGAGCGATTTCTAATTGTACACCTGAAAAGTCTTCTAAGATTGTTTCCATTAAGGTCACATTGCTGGGATTGTCTTCGATATAAAGGATCGTTCCTGTAATACCGCCACCAACCTCAAAACCTACATTGGGTTCAGAAATATCGGTGACCTCAATCAATTGGTTGTCGGCTAAGGGCAATTCCAACCAGAACACAGACCCCGTGCCTTCGGTACTTTCAAAACCAATGCGACCGCCCATGGCTTCCAGCATGCGCTGGGTAATGGTCAGGCCAATCCCCGTGCCTTCWWSGKCRRTWWWWTYRWRGSMWMAACRNGAAAAKRRMATKAAMWKKYMARATWGKWKRKCRGMSRGWATKSYWRYGSCMRTRYMMWCRWTYSAWARCSWCATGAACCCATCAGYTGTCTCGGAACTGGTGATGATAACGGCTCCGTCTTGACGGTTATATTTTATGGCGTTGGACAACAAATTAAACAAAATTTGCTTCAAGCGAAGCTTGTCAGCTTTCACAACAGTGTCAGAAAAATCTTCGACGTTAAATTGGATGTTCAGTTTTTCCGTTAAGTTTTCAACCATCGGCAAGCATTCTTCTAGAATGTCTTGCGTGCTGACATCCTCGATTTCTAAATCCATCCGTCCGGCTTCGATTCTGGACAAGTTCAGAACATCATTAATCAAATTCAACAGGTGTTCCCCGCCCTTGATAATCTGATGTGTTTGGTCCTTTTGCGGTTCGGTTAAGGGCGTCTTTGTATCCAACTCCAACATTTGCGCAAAGCCCAATATTGCGTTTAARGGGGTGCGCAGTTCATGGCTCATGCTCGATAAAAATTCAGATTTAGCAAGGTTGGCTTTTTCCGCATTTTCTTTTGCGTTTTGAACTTCACGTTCGGCCTCAACGCGATCGCTGATATCAATATGCACCCCTACAAAACGTATGGCTTTGCCGTGTGCATTGCGTACGGTAACGCGACCAACGTCAAAAATATTTTGCCATCCACCTTGTATGTTTCGCATCCGAAATTCAGCCCGATAAATATCATCGTTACCATCAATAAAGGGCTGAACAATTTCATGGGTTGGGCCCAAATCGTCAGGATGAACCAAGGTATCCCAACGTGCCGTCGTGTTGGGGAAATCTTTTGGATCATGGCCCAACATGGTCAGGAAAATATCATTGGTCACCAATTCATCGGTCTGGGGATTCCAATCCCACAGCCCCAAATTCGCCCCTTCCAACGCCATAGCCAACTGATTTCGACTGTCTTCTAAGGCTTGTTCAGCCATTTTTCGGTCGGTTATGTCGTGGGCAATACCTTCGATCGCCACAACATTTCCAGATCCGTCAAAGGTCGGTGTTTCTGAAATTTCTAAAATATGAACTTGACCATCT
This sequence comes from Rhodospirillaceae bacterium, assembly GCA_002732845.1. Taxonomy (GTDB): domain Bacteria; phylum Pseudomonadota; class Alphaproteobacteria; order Rhodospirillales; family Magnetovibrionaceae; genus JANLGW01. The sequence goes on along the minus strand of NVSZ01000021.1, from coordinate 38 downwards.
TTGCTTAAGATTTCGACTTCATAATGCTGTTGAACCTC
>NVSZ01000020.1 GCA_002732845.1 Rhodospirillaceae bacterium | reverse complement strand
CAAAAAACTGCAGCTGATAACCGCTTCGACCGGGCTTCGGTTGGTGGGGCTTCCGCCAACCAAATCGATCACCACCGAACCATCGGGGATTAAATCCTTAAGATGCTGATCACTGATCAAAAAGTTTACACCGCGCAGTTCAGCAGGTTGTTCGGCACCATTCACGATGATGTCAGCGTCGTTCAACCAGAAATCAATGCGCCCCTTGGCCGTTTGCGCTCGTCCCAAAACATGCACGACCTTAATACCTTGGCTATGTAATTCATGCAAAGCGCCTTGCCCCACATTGCCATAGCCCAGCACCACGGCTTTGGCCGTCTTTAAATCAAGGTCAGGTTTGTTTTCTTGCAGCAACTGAACGCCATAACGTGCCCCCGCCTGCCCGGTTTCGTGCAGACATTGAATACGCCGCAGGCCAAATTCAGCCGGAGGATGGCTTTCGCGGTACGCGGCAACTGCGGCCTGCCCGTGGTCTTGTTCAAAGGCGTGCAGATCAAAAAGGTGTGTGCCCTTGGCTTTGAGCTTAGCCAAGACGCCTTGCTCGTCCTGAAACGTCAGGCTGTCATAAAAATACAAGGCATTATCGCCAACGGCGGCCAGCTCATCAAAGCTCAAATCTGGTTGCAGCACCTGTAATGACCTTGGGTTACGGTTGCCACACCGGCGCACAGCTCCGCGCACCCGTTCGCTCCAGCCCAAAATACGCACCCGCAAACCACCTATGGTGTTGGCTTCAAAAAACGGCATTAAGGCTTCGGCCATGGCGACCCGCGCCAAAATGGCCTCGTCCGTATTGACCTTAGGAGTCTCGTTGATTTCTTCCATGGCGATAACGTTGATGTGTTGATCCTGCAACAATTTGGCGCGATCCGGATAGGAATGAAAATGGGCCATGCAAAACAACGTTGAACCTTTAGCCATATCCAAGATTGAGTCCATCGACGGACCTTTAAATTTGATGATCAGCTCTTTGTCTTTGTATATTTGTGTGGCGGGCTGCAGATACGCGCCGTTTTGGACGTATTCCTGATCGCTAAAGCCGACGCCTTCTCCGGCACCGTGTTCCACATAGACTTTAAGTCCCGCCTGAACCAGCTTGCCAACATCATCCGGCACCAACGCCACGCGCTTTTCCAGGCCGCCCGGATTTTCAGGGGATTCAATTTCTTTGGCTAAGGTAATAGAAGAAAAGGCAGTCATGGGGAGCAGGCTTTACATCAAATATTTATGAGGATCAACGGCGCGCGATCCTTTGCGCAATTCGAAATGCAGTTGGGGTGTGGTCACCGACCCGGTTGAGCCGACCTTTGAGATTTGTTGGCCGCGCGTGACTTTGTCGCCGCGTTTGACCAACAATGTATCATTGTGGGCATAAGCCGTGACCCAGCCGCCGTCATGTTTAATCAGCAACAAATTACCAAAGCCGCGAATTTCATTTCCGGCATAGGCCACCACACCGTTTTCAGAGGCCTTCACCAAAGTTCCCCGCGCGGCGGCAATATTCACACCATCGTTTTGCAGACCTTTGTCTTTAGTGCCATAATTGGACAAAATTTTACCCTTCAAAGGCCAAGAAAACTTGCCCCCTGACCGCTTTGGCGGTTCGGGCACTTTGGCCTTTGCTTGGGCTTTGGGTTGAGCACTTGGCCTTGACGGTCGAACGCTGGGCTGGGGACTACCTTTGGGTTCGACCCACAGCGTGGACGTTGTTTTCGGCGCGCGGGCGACTTGAACGTTTAAAGGTTCGCCGCCGGACCTCGGGATGCGCAATTTTTGACCGGGAAAAATAGTGTACGGCGAACGAATCCCGTTGATGCGGGCCAAGGCAAAAGTGTCGGCGTTATAGCGTTTTGCAATCAAAGCAATGTATTCACCGCTTTGCACCGTATGAATACTGCCCTGTGGCAAAACCAAGCGTTGCCCAACGTTTAGCTCGTACGGCGGGCGCAACCCGTTGGCTTCAATTAAATCGCGGGGGGATAATTTATGACGCCGGGCAATCGAATACACAGTATCGCCGCGTCCGACCCGAACGGCACTGGCATTGATAAAAGCATCGTTGGTGAGCACGGCTTGAGGACGATTGCGAGACGTTGGCCCCGTCGGACCGTCCGAAGAAATCGACGCCCAGCCGCAACCCGACACCGCCAAAACGGTGAGCATTGCACATAGGCGTGCAAATATACGCGAGAACATAGGCGTGAATGATCGGGCGGAATCGGGCATCATGAAGCGATTATGGCGAAAGAGCCGGACTTCATCAATGATCACTTACTTCGCCTTGGACAAAAGGCACGAACCGCACCCAGCCAAGGTCGCTGATTTCAGAGCCATTTTCAGTTCGCACCACTTTAACCAAGCGTTGATCGTGTTGATCATCGCCCACCGGAACCACCATGATGCCGCCAATGCTCAACTGATCGACCAACACCGGAGGAATGTCGATGGCCGCCGCCGTGACGATGATGCGATCAAATGGAGCCTGTTCCACCCAGCCCTTTGATCCATCGCCAAATTTTGTGGTGATGTTGTGGAGACGCAGGGATGCAAAGCGTTTTTCGGCCTCGACCAGCAAGCCTTTGTGACGTTCGATGGTATACAAACGCCGACACAATGGCGACAAAACGGCGGCCTGATAACCCGACCCCGTGCCGATTTCCAAGACCTTAGAACGATCTGTTAATTCCAGAGACTGTGTCATCAACGCCACCACATGGGGTTGGCTGATGGTTTGGTGATAGCCAATGGGCAAGGCTAGGTTTTCATAAGCACTTTTTTGAAAAGTTTGCGGCACAAACAAGTCCCGGGGCAAAGATTCCATAACCTTCACGACTTTTTCGTCCGTGATGCCATTTTGAAGCAATTCCAAAACCAATTGCATGGCGCGGGGATCACGCGGTTGATCATCCCCATTCATGAAAGTGTGCCTTTTAAGACTTTAAGCATCGGGTCATGGGTAAGATCCAGGCCCAAGGGGGTTATGGATACGGCGTTTCGGCCCACGGCTTCCAGGTCCGTTCCCGGGCGCGAGCGATCTTCGTCTCGCTGCGCACCGATCCAATAATAGGTTTTTCCGCGGGGGTCAGTGCCTTCTAATATTTCACAACCAATTTTGCGGCGACCTTGGCGGGTGCTTTCGATGCCCGTCACGTCCGCCGCCAAACAATCGGGAATGTTGACGTTCAACAGCACGCCGCGGGGGAATTTAAGGTTGGAAATCTGGTTCATCACGTTGATGACGGACTCTTCGGCCGCTTTCCAATGGGATTTGGCACCGTCCGGCGTCACCAGTGAAAAGGCCAAGGATGGAATGCCCAATAACGTGCCTTCCATGGCGGCGGCGACCGTGCCGGAATAGGTCACGTCTTCACCCAAATTTCCACCGCGATTGATGCCCGATACCACAATATCGGGACGGCAATCCTTCATCACTTGCCCAACACCTAACAATACAGCATCGGTCGGTGTGCCATTGATGGCATATTTGGTTTTGGATATTTTGCGAATTTTCAATGGATTGCGAAGCGTCAAAGAATGCCCGGCGGCACTTTGTTCGCTTTCTGGGGCGATCACCCAAACTTCACCGCAAATGCGTTTAAAGGCCCGCTCCAACGCCTTGATACCCGGCGCATCAATACCGTCATCGTTGGAAATCAGCACACGGGCCGATTTTAAATCGGGAACCCGATCACGCATTTCGTTCGATCACCTCTTGGTTCGCCATATACGGCAACAAGGCTTTGGGAATGGTGATGGTGCCGTCTTCGTTTTGATAGTTTTCCATAACCGCAACCAAGCACCGCCCAACCGCCAAGCCGGAACCGTTCAGTGTATGCACGAATTCTGGTTTCTTTTGGCCTTCGCGTTTAAAGCGGGCGTTCATGCGGCGCGCTTGAAAATCGCCGGTATTGGAACAACTGGAAATTTCACGGTAGGCGTTTTCAGACGGCAACCAGACTTCGATGTCATAGGTCTTCACCGCGCCAAAGCCCAAATCACCCGTGCACAAAGCAATCGTCCGATAGGGAAGGTCCAAACGTTGCAAGATGCCTTCGGCGCATTCGGTTTTGCGTTCTAATTCGGCGGCTGAATCTWCAGGCCGCGTGATCGTGACCATTTCAACTTTGGTGAATTGGTGCTGGCGGATCATACCGCGCGTGTCTTTGCCTGCTGATCCGGCTTCGGATCGAAAACACCACGTTTTTGCGGTCAAACGCGCGGGCAGATCGGCTTCATTCACGGTTTGCCCGGCGGCAATGTTGGTCAACGGGACTTCGCCCGTGGGGATCAGATAATAATCATCGTCGGTGTGAAACAGATCTTCTGAAAACTTGGGCAATTGCCCGGTGCCGAATAACGCATTGCTTTTCACCAGTGCGGGTGGATTGACYTCCATATAGCCATTTTCCAGCGTGTGCACGTCCAACATAAAATTCGCAAGCGCGCGTTCCATACGCGCCAGTTGTCCGGTCAGCACAACAAAGCGCGCGCCGGACATTTTGGCCGCGACTTCAAAATCCATCTGGCCCAGACCTTCGCCCAAATCGACGTGGTCTTTGGCTTCGAATTCAAACGCCGTGGGCACGCCCCATTTGCGGATTTCAACATTTTCGTTTTCGTCCGCACCGTTTGGCACGCTGTCGTCTGGAATATTTGGAATGGTCGCCAACAACGCGTTAAGTTCTTCGGTTTTGGCCTTGGCTTGAACTTCGGCTTCGGCTTGAGCTGCCTTGGATTTTGACACTTGTTCAATCAGGTCAGAGGCATCTTCGCCCTTGGCTTTGCGCATGCCGATTTCTTTGGCGGCTTTGTTGCGCGCGGCCTGAATTTCCTGAGCCTCTGTTTCAATGCGACGACGATCCGCGTCCAATTCGATCAGGGTGGCGCTGATGGCGTCCACACCCCGGCGTTTCAGACCCGCATCAAAGGCTTCGGGATTGTCGCGAATTTTGCGAATGTCGTGCATATCATATCCCTAAAGCCTTAAGGCCCTTGGTCCTCTGGTTTTGTATCGTCATCATCTGAATTGTTTTCAGAATCTTGTTCTTCGTCATTTTCTTTGCGTTTGCGTTCAATCAGCGCCACCGACAAGATCGATACTTCGTACAACAGCAACGTTGGCACGGCCAAACCGATTTGGCTGATCACGTCCGGTGGGGTCAAGACGGCAGCCGCGACAAAAGCGCCAACCACCGCATAACGGCGTTTTTCACGAAGACCCTTGGCGGTCACAACACCGGCCTTGCCCAACAACGTCATCACGACAGGCAATTCAAAGGCCAAGCCAAAAACAAAAATCAAACGCATCACCAAGGACAGGTATTCGCTGACCTTGGTTTCCAATTCAATGGGCAGTCCACCCGCACCCGTGGTGCTTTGGAAACTGGCAAAAAATTCCCAAGCCAGGGGGAACACAAAATAATACGCCAGCGCCGCACCCAAAAAGAACAAGATCGGGGACGCCACCAAAAACGGCAACAAGGCATTTTTTTCGTTTTTATAAAGACCGGGGGCCACAAATTGCCAAAACTGAGCCGCCACAAACGGAAAGCTTAAAAACAACGCCGAAAACAAAGCGACTTTAATATGGGTAAAGAAAGCTTCGTGGGGTGCGGTAAAAATCATCCGCTGAGAGCCCGTGCCTTGCGCAATCAAAACATCCGCCAACGGTTGAGCCAAGAATGAATACAAATGTTCGGACACGCCATAACAGGCAAAAAACAGGACCAAAATAGCGGACATCGAATAAATCAAGCGTTGCCGCAACTCAATCAAATGCGTGAGCAGTGGTGATTTTTGGGCTTCGTTGGCTGGGGTGTCCGGTTCGCTCACGATTTTGCATCCGTTTTGGGCTTCGGTTTGGCCTTAGCTTTAGGTTTCGCTTTTGGCTTAGGCTTCGCTTTTGGTTTTGCGTCCGCTTTAGGCTTGCGCTTCACCGCCATCGCAGCTTGTTCGGGCAAGGCTTCGGCTTTGGGTTTAATCACACCCATTTCGATGGCATCGTCAATCGTCAATGGCTCATCCGCAGGGATGTCATCGACTTCATCAGACGTCGCGGAATCAGACTTAGCTGAGTTTTCGCCTTTTTTGCCATCGACTTCAAAATCACCATCGGACAACGTCATGCCCTTGAACAGTTCGCCATCGGGGTCAACCGCATCGGAAATTTTCTTGTGCAGGTCTGTGCCCCCCGAAGTCAGGGTATCTTTGATGTCATCCAATTCGGCTTCGCGCACCATTTCATTGACGCCCGCTTGAAAATCGCGAGTCATCATCTTGGCTTTACGTACCCAAGTGGTAATCGTACGGATGGCCTGTGGCAGGTCTTTGGGACCCACCACGATTAAGGCCAGGATCGATACGATGAAAAGTTCCTGCCAGCCGATGTCAAACATGCTTTAAGAAGCTTTGTCTTTATCTTCGGATTTGGTTTCTTCGGACATTGCAGGCTTGTCTTCGATAGCTGCTTTGGAATCGTCAGAACCTTCGTCTTCGTCCTTCAAACCCTTTTTAAAGGATTTAAGGCCAGAGCCGAAATCACCCATCAAAGCCGAGATCTTACCGCGACCACCAAACAACAGAAGAACAATCGCCAAAACGATAACCCACTGCCAAATACCCATAACACCCATGTTGTTATCCACCTTATATTTAGGGCTAACAGCCCTGAAAATTAAACTCTAGGACCTTCATACAAAGAGCCGTGCTTGGGATCAAGGAAAAGAAGCGTAATAATGTGTCTTATTCTTCTTCGTCTTCATCTTTTTCGAGGGCTTTCACGGCACTTTTAACCGCATCAGCTACGGCACCCATGGCCGCATCCAATTTATCAGCCGTATTTTTGGTCGTGCCGGATGCATCTAATTCAACCTCTGGCTCTAAATCTGGTGCTGGTTTTGGCTGCATCAAAGGGGCCGCATGTGGCTCTGGCTCAACGATTGGCCCGTCTTCGGCGTGACGTTCAGCGTGGACGATTTCAGATTCTGAAAACTCCATAGATTCCTGAACGTCTTCTGCGGACTTCATCTCGCCGCGCATGGAATAGGCTTCGATGGCCGGACGGGCATCCAACAGGCCCATGGCGCGTAAATCTTTCAGACCCGGCAATTGGCTAACGCTTTCCAGATCAAAATGATCCAAAAAGGCATCGGTCGTGCCCCACTGCAACGGACGCCCCGGTGTATCGCGATGCCCGCGCGGTTTGATCCAACCTTCGCCAAACAACAAGTCCAAGGTGCCTTTACTGAGGCTGACACCGCGAATTTCTTCAATTTCTCCGCGGGTTACAGGTTGGTGATACGCAATAATCGCCAACGTTTCGATGGCTGCACGGGACAATCGGCGAGAGACTTCGACTTCTAAATTCAGGCGTGCGCCCAAATCAGGGGCCGTGCGAAACGCCCATGATCCACCCCGGCGCAACAACGCAATGCCCCGGCCGTCGTATTGAGATTTGAGTTCACGAAGCAAGGCCTTGACCGGAACGTCTTCGGGCAAGCGTAAAACCAATTTGCGTTCGGTCACGGGGTCGGAACTGGCGAACAACACGGCTTCCAACAGGCGTACGTCTTCGCCCTCAAACGGCGTATCGTTTTCTAGATCATCCAAATCATCATCGGGCAAGGCGTCAAACGCTTCGTTGGCGGCTTTGCTGCGAGCAGCCCGGTCAAGTTTAGGGTCAGGAGCTTGTTCAGCTTGTGTCTCAATTTCGGATTCAGGTTCTGTTTCAGTCATCATCATCACTGTTTGTAATTTTTTTGTCATGGACAAAAGGTTGGTCCCAATCGGACGTGGTTTGGAAATAAATTTCGCCAAAGGTGCCATCTTGGCGGATATTTAAGCGGCCTTCTTTCGCCAATTGCAACACGGCGCCAAAATTAGCTGCCAGCATTGAGCGCCGGGTCAATGGGTTTTTGATATCACCGGGCAAGAACTTCGCCAAGGTTGTCCAGCTGGGCGTATGACCGACCAGACTGCGCAAGCGCACCAAAGCGTCTTCGATGCTGGCCAAYTCCCAAGACGTTTCGATATGCAACGTTTGGCCTTTGACCGCTTTGCTTTTTTGTCGCGCGTAAGCTTGGATCAAATCGGTGAGACTGGCTTCAAAAACATTGTGTTGGATGGTTTGAAAGCGTTCGGGAGCGCCCCGGGAATAAAAGTCCTGCCCCAAACGCATGCGCGCCATCAGGGTTTCCCCGGCCTTTTGCATGGCTTCCAGACGTTGCAATTGAAATTGCAGGGCCTGGGCAAGCTCTTCACCCGACGGCTCGTCTTCGTCGTTTAAATCGGGCAATAACAAGCGGGATTTCAAATACGCCAACCACGCCGCCATCACCAAATAATCGGCGGCGAGCTCTAGATTAGTTGAGCTGACTTTGTGGACAAATTCCAGGTACTGATCGGCCAGTTCAACAATCGAAATGTGGATCAAATCSACYTTTTGATCRCGSGCCAAGGTCAACARWACGTCAATCGGGCCTTCATAGCCTTCGACATCMACGACAAAGGGCRWCAAACGCGACACTTTTTNNGKGNCRTCRTCGTCTTCWRMATCAGAAATAKKGTTTAAGTCGTCTGACATCCCTGCCCCACTCAAATCAWTTCAAGCCTGTGATCGTTGCGATKATATCAACCACAAACATYGTCGGCACCCACACCARCCACCATAKCACATTCAGGTCAAGGTTCAGCTTTTGCCCAATCCAGGGCAAAGCAAAGAAGACAAAGATGATAATCAAAAACCCAAATCGTTCAACGCGGGCCAACCAATACGAAAAAGGCCGGGGCAACAAACCAACCGCAATCCGCCCACCATCTAACGGTGGCAACGGAATTAAGTTGAAGACCCCAAAAATGACATTCGCAAACAATAGATTACGAAGATTTTCGGCAACCAAAGGAATGTACGAGTCCGGCAGATAAGGGGCCATATGCAACAACACCCCTGCCGCAATCGCGAGCAGGAAATTCGTCGCAGGCCCGGCCCCCGCGACCAAAATCATGTCACGTCTTGGGTTGCGCAAATTGTTAAAATTCACAGGCACGGGCTTGGCAAAGCCAAACATATATTGACCACCGCTGAGTAATAACAGCCCGGCGGGCAGTATAATGGTGCCAAATTTATCTATATGTTTAAAAGGATTAAAGGTCACCCGGCCCATATTTTTAGCCGTATCGTCGCCCAGCTTTGACGCCACCCACCCGTGGGCCGCTTCGTGCAGGGTGATGGCCAACAAGATCGGCATGGCCCAAACCATGATGCCTGCCAGCAGACTTTGTAAATCAAACCCCATGAATTGGTTATCTTCCCATCAAATCGTCAAAACGAGCACGGGCTGGGGCTCTCTCAAAATCTTGTTTTGTCCCCAAGCGCCTGTCTTCTCCAAGCTTATAGCGTGAATATGCGTCCGCCGTCATGACTTTTGCGCCTTGGGCGACTTGAACCATTTCGCTTAAGTCGCCATTACAATGCAAAGCAACATCGCAACCCGCTTTAAGGCAATCATTGGCGCGATCTTCCAATTGCCCAGACAAGGCTTTCATAGACAAATCATCAGACAACAATAAACCTTTAAAACCAATCTGTTGGCGAATAATATTTTCAATAACATACGCCGAGGTGGTGGCCGGAGCGGTGTTGTCCAAGACCTTGTAAATCACGTGCGCGGTCATCGCCCACGGGGCCGTGTTCAAAGCCTTAAACGGTGGAAAATCGACGTTTTCTAAGTCCGTCAAAGCCGCATCAACCACAGGCAATTCCAAATGGCTGTCGACCAAAGCGCGCCCATGCCCCGGAATATGTTTGATCACCGGGTCTACGCCGCCCTTGGCCAGTCCATTCATAAAGGCCCCGGCTAAGATTTGAATGGTCCTGATATCTTTACCAAAGGCCCGATCCCCAATGATCGGGTCGGCGTCTGATTGCGGAACGTCAAGGACCGGCGCGCAATCAACCGTAATGCCCAATTCAAAAAGTTCATGAGCAATCAGTTGACCGCCCAAAATTGCGGCTTCATAGCCTCTGTCTTGGTCTTTTGCATACACTGTTGCAAAATCCATAGCGGGGGGGAAGCTGGGCCAATGTGGCGGTTTTAAGCGCGCCACGCGCCCGCCTTCCTGATCAATCAGAACCGGAGCATCCGTGCGTCCAACCGAGGCCCGCAAATCATCAACCAGTTTTCGCACCTGGTCAGGCGTATCGCAATTGCGTTGAAAAAGGATAAAGCCCAGCGGGTCGCTACCGCCAAAAAAATCCCGTTCGGCAGCCGTTAAATGCAGGCCTGAACAGCCAAAAATGACAGCATTAGGATTGGACATTATGGTTTAACAATGATGCAGCCCACATTGCGGCGCTTTAGTTCGGCACATATGGATTTTGCATCTGCCCGGTTTTTGATCCAACCGCCCCGGACTCGATAGAAAATACCGCGACTGCCCAAATCGGCGCGCTGGATAACGCTTTCTAAACTGCCCAAAACATCTGGATGTTTTTTACTCAAACGGGTCCATTCGCCAAGTGCTGCTTTTTCGGTGCGCACGGCAGACAACTGAACCATATACCCCAAACCCGCCGGTGCAGATGCAATCACCTTCGCGACACTGGCCGGAGCCGGTGTTGGTTTAGGCGTGGGTGTTGGTGTCGGCGCTAGCTTTTCAACGACAGGCGCAACAGGTGGAACCGTGGGTGGTGCAGGTGGAGCCACCGCTTCAACAGGTTTAATCGCCACGGGCTGACGGACGCCCCCGGTTGTTTGGGGGGCTGGAGCTGGCGTCAAAACAGCTGCGGGTTTTGGCGTCTTTGGCAATTCAACCGGAGCTTCTGCCAAGGGTAACAAGCGTTCAACACCATTGTTTACAGGAGCCCCCGCGTTGCCGTTCATGCGGTTATAGACAGACTTATCGCGATCTGGAATTTTCATACCACCCGGATCAGATGGTTTTTCTTTCAGAGCGAACTGAGGGGCCATAATTAAGGGCACGCCGCCCGGATTGGCTTTCGCCATTTCTTCGTCTTGGGCATCCAGATACATCCACCCGGCCCAGCCAGCGGCCCCCAAGATCAAGATCAAAACCACCCACAACCAAATTCCCCGGCTTTTTTCCGGCTGACTTTTGGCGATGAGTTCAAAGTCCAACAGCTCGGAAGCATCGGGGGAATTATCATCCATGGGATCGGGCGCTGTATTCATAATTTAAGTCTACACAAAAAAGGTTAACGCATTTCTTCGACGGGGGTCACGCCGAAAACCTGAAGGCCGGAGGCCACAACATTAGCCACCGCACGGATCATTGCCAAGCGAGACAACGTTAATTCGGTATCATCGGCAATAATGAACCGCAGGCCTTTGTTGTCTTTGCCTTTGTTCCACAAAGCATGAAATTCAGCCGCCACGTCGCCCAAATAAAAGGCAACCCGGTGCGGTTCGTGCGCGGTGGCGGCACTTTCCACCATGCGTGGCCATTGCGCCAACAGTTTAATCAGGCTTAATTCCGCCGCATCGTCCAACCGTTCAAGGCTGGCACCGTGTATCGCATCGTCATTGACCACATCCGCACCCAATTCTTCGACCGCCATACGCATCACAGAATTCACCCGAGCATGCGCATATTGCACATAAAACACCGGGTTATCCCGCGATTGTTCGGTGACTTTGGCAAAGTCAAATTCCAGACCTGCATCGTTTTTACGGGTGAGCATGATAAAGCGCACGACGTCTTTACCAACCTGATCGACCACATCGCGCAGGGTTACAAAGGTACCGGACCGTTTGGACATCTTCACCGGAACACCGTTGTCCGACAACGACACCATTTGGCACAATTTGACATCCAAAGTGCCTTTGGAATCTGTCAAAGCCTTAATCGCAGACTGCATRCGTTTGACGTAGCCACCATGATCGGCCCCCCAAACATCAATCATGTCCGCAAAACCCCGGCGATATTTATCCAAGTGATAGGCCATATCGGCGGCAAAATAGGTCCAGGTGCCATCTGATTTTTGCACCGGACGATCCACATCGTCGCCAAAGGCGGTGGCTTTAAACAACAGCTGTTCGCGGGCTTCCCAATCATCGGGCAATTTACCCTTGGGCGGTTCCAGAACGCCTTGATACAACAAGCCATTGTCTTTTAAGAAATCGAGCGCTTCATCTACCTTGCCGTTTTCGACCAAATCGCGTTCCGACGAAAACACATCGTGTTTAACGCCCAAAGACAGCAAATCGGCCTTCACCAAGTCCATCATCGCGGCAATGGTGAAATCCTTAAACAGATCAATCCAGTCTGCCTCAGGCGCATTTTTCCATTTGTCGCCTTCGCTTTTGGCCAAGGCCTTGCCCACATCGACCAGATAGTCGCCGGGGTACAGGCCTTCGGGGATGGTGATTTCATCGCCCAAGGCTTCCAAATACCGCAAATGTGCGGAACGGGCCAAGACCTTCACCTGAGCCCCCGCATCGTTGATGTAATATTCTCGCGTCACGTCAAAGCCGGCTTTTTCCAGCAAAGTCGCCAGCACATCGCCAAACACGGCCCCGCGGGCATGGCCTACGTGCATAGGCCCCGTGGGGTTCGCAGATACATATTCAACGTTGACCTTGGATGCAGCGCCCAGAGCACTGTCGCCATAAGCCACACCCGCATCCARSACRTCGCGCAGRCGCGCATGCCAAAAATCATCGGACAAACGCATATTCAAAAAGCCCGGTCCAGCAATTTCAACGGCTTGTACACCGTTTAAATTTTCGGCTTTTGCCGCCAACAGTGCGGCAATTTCACGCGGGCTCATTTTCGCAGGCTTAGACAATACCATCGCGGCATTGGTCGTGATATCTCCATGACTGGGGTCGCGCGGCGGTTCAACCGTAATGCGCGACGCGTCTAATCCAGCGGGCAGATCGCCTGCTTCGGTCAATTCGGTAATCAGCCCAACGATAGCTTCGCGGAAATGGGTAAAGAGATTCATGTGTCTAACTAACCTAAAGTAAATTCGCTTGTGCGGGCCTGTAAATCAAACAGGCGTTTGTGTTCGTCCAGAGCATGACGGTCGGTCATGCCCGCAATGTAATCAGCYACCACCCGYGCGGTTTTCGGCGTGCCYGGCTGGTCTGTGCCCACTTGCCATTCGGTGGGCARRGTTCCCGGTTCCGCCAARAACAAKSYAAACAAATCTTGAACCACGCGGCGYGCCTTGGACGTCATACGGTTCAGCTTGTAATGCCTGTACATGTTCGGAAACAAGAACTCTTTTAATTCTTTGTCGTTTTGTGCCATTTTTTCRGAAAAAGCAATGACSGGMGCGCCAARATTGCGAATATCGTCCACGGTTTTAGGRTYAGCGTCCAAAAGRCGTTTTTTRCTTTCCACCAARATRTCTTCGACCATGGCGCCAATGGTGCGGCGCACGACTTCGTGCACGGTGCGCGAAAAGTCCAAACCGGGATAGGCCGCTTTGACTTCGGCCACGGTTTGACCAACAAAATCCACTTCACAGATGTGGTCTAACGTGAACAGTCCGGCCCGCAAGCCGTCATCAATATCGTGATTGTTATACGCCACATCGTCAGATACGGCGGCGGTTTGGGCTTCGGCTGAGGCATAGGTATCTAAATGCAGGTCATGGTCCTTGGCATATTCAACAATCGCCCACGCCAGTGGTTTCGCGCCTTCAAATCCGGTCATCGGACCGTTGTGTTTGACCACGCCTTCCAAGGTTTCCCACGTCAGGTTCAAGCCATCAAATTCGGCGTAGCGTTGTTCCAATTTGGTCACCACGCGCAAAGATTGGGCGTTGTGATCAAATCCGCCAAAGGGCTCCATCAAATCGACCATGGCGAATTCGCCCGCATGGCCGAACGGGGTGTGGCCCATGTCATGCGCCAAGGCCAAGGTTTCGGCCAAATACTGATCTAGGTTCAGGTTTTGCGCGATTGAGCGGGCAATTTGCGAGACTTCCAACGAATGGGTCAGGCGCGTGCGAAAAAAATCGCCTTCGTGGTTCACAAAAACTTGGGTTTTGTATTGCAAGCGGCGAAACGCGGCCGCATGAATAATACGATCCCGGTCCCGCTGGAAACAACTCCGCGTCGTGCTTTCGGGTTCCGGGTAAAGACGTCCATGGGACTCTTCGGCTTTACAGGCATAGGGGGCTAAATCGGTCATGCCTGAAAGTACCCGCTGGCGCAAACATCCGCAAGTTTGAAACGTGCGTTTTATGCCCTCCCGTACGCCCTAGTTCGGATTTACGTCGGAATCCATTGCCAATGGCAAGGCCCACGAAAAATTTGTGTACAGTAAGTGTTGATAATAGCTCATCGAAACATCCCCGCGATTGGGCTTTTACCCGGAATGAATTTCCCACATCAAATTCCTTTGTTTTAAGAATTGGCAAGAGCCGAAGGTGTTTGACAGCCCACAATCGCGGGAGTCTTTTGAATCAACGCGTCATTGTTCAAGGCCTCGATCATAAATAAGGCAAAATCCACCCTTCGCGTCATGTTACTCTTTAAAATAGGGTCACCGACATGTTGGCTCCACACGGGCAAGCCCTGACTTTCGCCTTCTTCAAGGTCACTTCCCCGCACGACGGTCCAACGCGCATCACTGCCAAAGATGCACCGACAAGCCTCGACTTGGTCATTAAGATCAACAACACGTATAAGCCTTGCTAGCGTGCCGATCACGCTCAACATTATTTTAAAACCGCGTGAATACTGATCTTGACCATCCTGTGTAATGTGCCAACCACACGAAAAAACAAGCCGCGCCTTTGGTGGTGCAAAATCAAGCACAGCCTTGGCTGTTCCCGATGCATAGTTTTGAACACCCCACGGAACCAGAACGGTTAAGACTCCATCACATCCCAAGACGGCTTTTTGAATAACCTCACGATCATTCGTGGGGCCCGTAACGATGGTGATGCGGTCGCCGAAAGAGCTCAGCTTTTCGACGCTTTTTTCACGACACACACAAACCACCTCATAACCTTTGTCCAAGGCGTGCTGGACCATGTACCGCCCAAGCTTCCCCGAAGCCCCTATANTACAAACTTTCATCGTTCATCCTTTTTTATTTTAACGGCCCATACCCCGGTTTTTGCGACATCACGAGCATAATCAGAAAAATCCTTGGCCGGACGACCCAGTGCCCGTTGAATACCGTCTGTCACATACTCATTACGCCCATCCAAAACGCGCGTAAACAAATACATGATCAACCCTACAAAATCAGCAGGCAGGACCATGGATTGAAGCTGTTTTTTGTAATCTTCGGGGGAAGCTCAACGAACTTAATATCTCGACCACACACGATTGATCATGCCAAAAAACTCTTGGTCACTGTTGTTTCTTAAGCGCGCGTGCCGACAAAAAAACGACACCCGAAACCAACAAGGCTCCGCCCACATTAGCGGCCATGTTCAGTGGCAAAAAAGCCCCGACCCCACCCACGACGAGGGCAAGCATCAAGGCAATATTCAACGGGCCTTCGGCATAATTTTGAATCAAGGCATTCACCGCATAAATGCCAAACAAAGCAAAACCACCGACTTGCATGACTTCGAACCATTGCCCGGAAATCAGCGGCGTATAGGCAAACATCAACGGCACGATATACAGACCTTTAGCGATTTTCCACGCTTGAAACCCTGTTTCCATGGGTTTTGATCCGGCAATAMCCGCCGCCGTAAAAGCCGCCAAACAGACCGGCGGCGTGACGTTGCTGTCTTGGCTCAACCAGAAAATGATTAAGTGGGCCGTCAGCAAAAAGGTTGCTTGCAGRCTGGGATCAACCAACAACGGGCGGATCGTGATGGACAATTCAAACGGCATAGCTGCCATCAAGGCAATCGCGTCTTCGCGCGCCATGCCCACGGCCAACTTCGCCACGTGCGGACTGTCGACCAATGTGAACATAGCAGCCTGCATCGGGTCCGTAATGCCCTGAACCAATTTTTCGATGATAATGGTATCGGCCAAAATTCCCGCCAAAGCCGGGGCCGTCAAAATCGCCAAAATGATGTACGCTGCCGTCACAGGCAAACCCATACCCAAAACCAGCGAGGCCAATCCAATCAAAAGGATAGCCACCACAATTGATCCTTGGGACCATTGCGCAATCATCAAGGAAAATCCGTTGCCAATGCCGCTGGTGACGATGGCGTTGTTCATGATGCCGATAGCGACCAGCAAAATTCCGGTCATGATGGACGCCTTAACGCCGATTAAAAAAGCCTCTGCAATCGTTTCACGACCCATAAAAATCGGGGCAAAATTTTCGACACGGACAAATTTTGAAAACATCGTTGTTGCCCACGATACTAAAACCAAGGCCGCAATTGCCCATGACGCGGCATAGCTGGGCGTCACCCCCGTCATCAGCAACCAAATCATCACGCTTAAGGGCAAAATAAAGGTCAGCCCACCGGAAACCAATTTTGCATAATTGACCTTTAAATCCAGATCATCACCAACCTGATATTTAACCGCTTCGATACGCACGATGAAGGCCACGGATAGGAAATACAAAATCGCGGGCATAATCGATACGGATACAATTGTCGAATACGGAATTGACGTATAGCTGGCCATCACAAAGGCCCCGGCCCCCATGATAGGGGGCATCAGTTGCCCACCTGTTGACGCCGCGGCTTCGACACCTGCGGCAAACTTTGCACGAAAGCCATTGGATTTCATCAACGGAATTGTGATCACCCCGGTGGACGCCGTATTGGCAATCGCTGAACCACTGATGGTTCCGGTCAGGGCCGATGACAAAACCGCGACAAAGGCCGCCCCGCCGCGCACCCGTCCCGCGACAATTTTGGAAATTTCAATAACAAAATCGCTGGCCCCGGACGCCACCAAAAATCCGCCAAAGATCATAAACAAAGTGATGTTGGTGGATGAAATACTGGCGAGAATGCCAAACATGCCTTCGTCATTAAAAAGAGTGCGAAACAACACATCATTAATCGGCAGGCTGGCGGCCCGAAAAACGCCGGGCAGGTACGATCCCAAAAACAAAATGTAAGACAGTGATAAAATGATAAGGATGGGGATAACCCAACCCGAAACCCGGCGCGACAAATCCAAAGCGGCAAAAATCAAAAGAAATCCAGCTGCCCAATCCACAATCGTAAACTGCCAAGACTGCCCGGTGATAGCCAACGTGCGCTCGTAAATACCATTTTCAGCCGTGGCCACCCAAAGGGCCGCGGCGGCGACCAGCAGGCCGTAAGAAACATCAAAAACAATAGCCTTTTTAGAACCTGCCTTATCGCCAAAGGGGCTGATGGTGACACAGGCTAAAAAAGCAAACCCGGCGAAGTGAATGGCATTTTGCCAAAGCCCCGGTTCATTAATAAAAATATTTGTCAGGATGTGCCAAATGCCAAAACCAACAGAAAAAATCACCACACTCTTGTTTAAAAAACCATCGTTGAACGCAGMCAAAGACATYAAGCCTTCGCGTTTGCTCAATACATTTAAGGGTGTGTCTGTTTTAGGCGTATCGGTCATTTGTGTCCCCTGCTCGACCTAAAAAAAGAGCGGAAGAAAATTCCCCCGCTCTTTATTTCAGATGATCTGGTTTTATTTCGCCATCAATTGAGCGGGAATAGTCAGGCCCACTTCTTTATAATAACGCGCCGCACCGGGGTGCAACGGCACGGGCAAACCACCCATGGCTTTTTTGACATTCATAACCTTAGTTGCAGGGTGAATGGCGGACAAAAAGCCTAAGTTTTCATACATGGTTTTGGTCAACTGATAGACATGTTCTTCATCGACACTGGCGTTTACGGCCAAAAAGTTTGGCTGGGCAATGGTGTTGATGTCTTTGCTTTGACCGGGATAAGTTCCCGCCGCAATGGTGTACGGCACCCACAGGTTACGACCACCATCCATGGCTTTGGCTTGTTCAGCGGTAACGTTAAGAATGGTGAATTTACCAGAATTGGCCGCCATCAATTTTGTAATCGCACCAGTCGGCGGACCAGAAGGTATGCCCGCACCCGTAACCTGACCGTTGGCCAAGGCATCCGCAGAAGGACCATAACCTGCATGGACAAGGGTATAATCTTTTTTGACATCAATGCCGAGGCCGGACAACAACACGGTGTTTGATCCCAATGTGCCAGAGTTTTGCTTGCCCATCGCCATGGATTGACCAGACAGAGCTTTAAGATCGCCAACCGTTCCGGTTTTCACTTTGTCATTATTCAGCACAAACTGTTCAACGTTTTGCCACAACATGGTGACCGAACGAATGTTCTTTTGTGGGGCCGATACAGGGCCTGTTCCGGTTGCCGCGTACGAACCATACAAACCTTGAAGAATAGCGAAATCAGCGGTGCCAGCCCCCAAAGCCTGAACGTTAGCACCCGAACCCGCAGAGTTCACGGCGGTCAGGCTAAACTTTTTCTTAGGCAACAATTTAATTTTTGAAAGTGTTGAAATAGCCGTACCAACCGGGTGATATGTCCCCCCCGTTGAGGCTGTGTTCAAAATGTAATCTTTAGATTCGGCATGGGCGATATTTGCCGTCAATGCAAACGCCACACCCGCGACGGCGGCTGTTAATTTTTTCATTAAATTTTCTCCCTGTTGCATGTCGCTAACACGACAATTGACAACAGTTTAAAGACACGTGGTCGATCCCCCTATGAATAAAACAGCCGAGCCAGCGGCAGGACTCTGCGGATTTCCGCAGGGCTAATATTATTAAATTTTAAGGATTTCGTCCTTATTCAAACCCAACTTGACGATTTTTTCGTTCAGGGTCCTGCGCCCAATGCCCAGAGCTTCGGCGACCGCATCCATTTTGCCTTGATGTGTTGCCAAGGCCTTTGTAATCAATTGGCGTTCAAAGGCGGCGACGGCTCCGCGTAAGTTTTCCGGCACGTCTTCTTCGTCCCCATCTTTTTGCAAAGCGGCGGCGACCGATCCACCACCGCGCCGCGCGGCCAAGATGCGGCGTTCGCTGACGCTGCGCAATTCCCGAACATTGCCGGGCCAATCATACGACATCAACATGGTTAAATCGTCAGAGGTGATTTCCGGGGCGGTGATTTCATACGTTGCGGCAAACTGGTTTATGAAACTGGCATAAATCAACGGAATGTCTTCGCGGCGATCTTGCAAAGCCGGAAGCGACAACATGATGGTGTTCAGGCGGAAATAAAGATCTTCGCGAAAGGCCCCCGTCGCCAAAGCACTTTCCAGTTTTTCTGTCCCGGCCGACACAATACGATAATCCGATTGGCGAATTTCCGCAGAGCCCACTTGAGTGAATTGTTTGGTTTCGATCACCCGCAACAGCTTGGCCTGAACCTCCAGAGGAATTGCGCCCAGTTCGTCCAAAAACAATGTGCCGCCATCGGCTTTGTCCAACAGGCCTTGTGATCCGTCCTTGATGCCAAACAAGCATTCTTCGAACAGGGCGATGGGAATGGTGGCAAAGTTTATGGGCACAAATGGCCCAGCCGACCTTGGACCCAAATCATGAAGAGCACGCGCCACCAGTTCTTTGCCCGTTCCCGTTTCGCCCAACAACATGACGTTGGCGGTACTGTCGCTTAAGTCTAAAATTTCTTGACGCAGGTTGACGATGCTTTTGGCATTGCCCAACAAAACCCGGTCCAATCCAGACAGGTCGGACAAGCGTTCCTTTAAACGTTGGGTATTTAACGATAATCGGTTCAGTTGCGCGGCGTTGCTGAGAAGCTTTAACAATCGGCGCGGAKCAAAAGGCTTTTCCAAAAAGCTGTAGGCACCTTCTTGAATAGCGTTCACGGCCATCGGAATATCGCCGTGGGCCGACATCAAAACCAACGGCACCGTGGCTTCGCCCTTCAGCGCGCTTAACAGCTCAATGCCGCTCATCCCCGGCATCCGCACATCGCACAACAAAACATCCGGCGCTTGCAATCGAAGTTTTTCCACAACACCATCGGCGCGGGACAAGGCTTCGACTTCAAAACCACCACTTTGCAAAAGTTCGGTCAGGGAATCGCGCATTTCGCGATCATCGTCAACTATCCAGACGCGATATTTTTCAGTCATGCCCCCCCCTTTCGCCAGAGTTTAACAAGGGCAGTGAAATTTGAAACCGTGCACCGCCCGTATTTAAATTTTGGGCAAACAACTGACCATYATGTTCTTTGAGAATGGCCGAYGCAATCGATAGACCAAGGCCCATGCCGTCGCCCGAAGCRCGCGTGGTRTGAAARGGTTCTTGCAGYCGTTGCAATTTACGATCTCCAAATCCGGTTCCTGTATCTTCGACACTTARCAAAGCTTGTCCGTCTTCGCACCAGATTGCAATCGACAAATGCGTACGTTCAAGGCCTTCCATRGCGGMCAAGCTGTTTTTAATYAAGTTGACCAGAACCTGTTCCAACCGCAAACGATTRCCCCGCACCAGTATCGGCTCTTCCCCAATGTCCGTTTTCAACTCAACATTGGCGGCCCGGATGTCGTGCTCCATCAACCCCATCACACCGGARAAAATATCTTGGAAAGAAACACTTTGGCGTTTTTCATCGCCCGGCTTGGCAAAAAACCGCAATTGTTTTGTGATGTTTTCCATACGGTCAACAACGGTATTTAACTTGCCCAAGGTCTTTGTAAATTTCCCATCCCCCCCCAATTCCGCGGCCGTTAAATAATTGCGCATGGCCGAAATGGGTTGCCCCAATTCGTGGGTTACGGATGCGGACAGTTGCCCCAAAGCCGCCAGTTTGCTGGTTTGGGCCAATTCTTTTTGAGCATTTTTAAGTTCCGTATTGGTTGCTAATAATTGTGCACGGTCAGCCTGCGACGCCAGCAAGGCCACCTTAATTCGTTCGGACCGAAGAAATGTTGCAAACGCCAACAAGGCCGACAGAACCACACCCAAAATCACGGTGGTCAACATGGCCCGCTCGAAAACTCTGCGTTCGCTCAACAAAAAATGAACCCGCCACCCCAAACGTTTGGCATCTGTCGCGACATAGATAAATTCCTCACCGCCGATGGAAACGGAAGAATCTCCAGACTTGGCCCAATCAAATGCGGCCAAGACTTTGCCGCCAAACTGTTTGCGCTGGGCGATGGCTAAACGTTGCTGATCGGTCAACGCAGACAAGGTTTGGTACAGCCAGTCCGGATGCGAAGACAATACAATCACACCGTCTCTGTTTGATGCAAAAACCCGTTCGCGGCCGTCTTCCCAAGCCCGTTGCAATTCACTGACATCCAATTTAATTGCGATCACGCCCGTGATCTTTCCGAACGGCCCATACACCGGTTCGGATACAAAATAGCCCGGCCGCCCGGTGGTCGCGCCAATGCCAAAAAACTCACCCCGTTGCCCGGCCAATGCCGATTTAAAATAGGGCCGAAAACCATAGTTTTGACCGATAAAGGTTTGCGGAGCCCCATGATTTGACGCCGCCAAGACCAACCCGGTGCGGTCCATCAGATATACGGCTTCTAATCCTGCTTCTTCGGAAAACCGCGCCAATTGTTCGTTGAGCAATTGATAAGAAACGGCAGCTTGTGAAGAGGCGACGGTTGGGTAACGCGCAAGCACATAAGGTAAATGTTGAAAACGTTCAAGAGTATCATTTAAGGAACGGTCATACAGGGACAAGCGACTTTTTGCGTCTTCGACTTCGACCGAGCGGAAATAAGATAGCGAGGCAAAAAACAGCACCAAGATGGCCAGCAGCGCCGTAGAAATCAAGACAAAGATCACGCTGTTGCGCGTCTTTTTGGGCATCTTAATTTCAGGCGTGAGGCTCATCTATATCCCCTCGTGAGTGAGAGTCCTAATGTGTGTTCAACACCATCACGGGCGGGGTCGAGGCCTTTAAGTTGATGACTTGGCCGACGTAACCCGGTGTTGAGGTGATGGTTCCTGCCGTTGGCGCTTTAAGCGTGGCGCGGCTGAGTTGCCAGCCGGTAACGGTGGCTGTCGCCCGCGCATTTTCGTAATCGATGCGGGCTTGGGCCTGAGCAGTTTCGGCGAGCTCAACTTGTTCAGCAGATGTGGACAAAGCCTCAAAAAGTTCACGCACCTGATCGAGACGTCGGGTGGCCAAGTCCAAAATAACCTTGTTGGATTTTACGGCACTATCGGCGGCGCGTTTGTTGGCCTGAAACGGCACCAAATCCAAAATCGCCAGAACCTGCCCGGCTTTGACTGCGGCCCCACTTTTAACTTTGACCGCAGACACCACGCCAGATACGGCAAAGGATAAAGCCTGTTCGGCGGCCCAGCTGGTTGCGGGCAATACGCTCAGAATTAAGATGAACATAAATTTCTTCATGATGGCGCTTATCCTATTTTTTAAATTGATCTTGGTCTTGTTGGCCAAATCCGGTGCCTGATTTTGGAACAAAGCTTTCGCCTTGATCATCTTCGACGCCAATAACCCGGCCTAAGAATTCATCGTTCAGGCCTTGCTTTGGATGTTCCCCCAACAACACGGCAATACGCGCACGGACCATATAATAAGCCCCCGTGGCACGGACCAATTCGGCTTCGGCTTTGGTGTGGTCAATCATCGCACGGCCCAAATCGGCAACCCGTTCTTGGTCATACAGTTGTTGGCGACGCAAAAGGTTTTTCGACGTGTAATCGTGTCCTGCCAAAGCCGACAACACCCGTTGATACGCATCATCACGTTCCAATAAAGTGATGATGGCTTGGCGCCGCAATTCGCGTTTTTTGGCTTCGAAGTTGATTTTCATTTGGCTTTCTTCACCCGCCAAACGAGATTTTTTCGCCCGCGTTATGCCGCCATCAAAAATAGGCCATGACAATCGTGCGCCCACCGCATAATCGGTGCGCCCCCGCAAATCACGGGTGGTGTATCCGGTATTGGCAAATGAATTCAGGCTGGGCAACGACCCAACGCCATCCCGGCGCAGGCCTGCGCCTTCGGCTTGTTTGGCCAAGGCTTGCAAATCTAAATTACGGTCCCACATCGCCGCCAAAAAGGCCTTTCGGTTTACGTCCGCGTGTTTTTTGCGGGGCGGTTTTGGCGGTGAAATCAATTCACCGGGCAGGTCCTTGCCCACCAATTCTTCAAGCCGCAAACGATAGCCAACATTACGAGACCGTTCGCGGAAATAGGCCAGGCGCGTTTGTTCGGTCACGGTCAAAGTTTTGGCTACATCCACCGGACTGGCGCGCCCTAGGGTTAGGTTTTCTTTGGCCCGGTCCCACCCGAGATACGCAGACGTATGGCCTTCGTACAGGGCACGAATTTCCAGCTCGGACGCATGCAAATTATAAAACAAGGCTAAGCCTTCGAGCAAAATTGTATTGCGTGCGGAAAGCAATTTGAACGCGGCGGCTTCTGTAATTTTTTGGGCGGCCTGTTCGGCTTTGGCGGTTTGACCAAAGTCATAGATCGGCTGCACGACTTCAAGGCTGCCATAGACTTCCGCATTGTCATCTGGATAGGATGCGGAACTGGGGCGATAAAATTGACTGGTGGCGGACAGGGTTAGTCTGGGCATCAACCCGGCCCCGGCTTCGGCCAAACGGGCATGGGCGATGTCCATATCTGCATTCGCCAAATCGATGGCATAATCGCCATTGGCTTCGATCATTTCGAACACCTGAGACGCGCTGAGCAACAAAGAACCATCGTCTTCATCGGCAACAGCGGCTATGGGCAATACCACAGACCACGACATCACCAAAATTGATACAGATACGGCCTTCACGGTGCCAAAAAAGCTATGTATTTTTGCCATCGGTTAGTTCTGTTCTTGAACGTAACGGTAAAATGATTTTCCCATTTTTTTACCGCCATCAACCACATATTGCCCGGCCAATAAAAACAATTCTTCATCCAAATAGCCCGTTGCCCGCAAGGCCAAAGTGCCATCGGTATCATAAAAGGCAAACACCGGCGTCGCGCGTACACGCAACTTGCGCGCCATCCCAATTTCGGTGGTTACGTCGCCGTCTGGTGTGACGACTTCTAAATTGCCTTTAATGTTGCTTTCCATCATCACAAAGTGTTTGGAATAATAGTCCATGACTGCGGGGGCTGGATGAATGCGGGTGCGCATTTTATCGCAGTACGGACAGCCCGCTTGGTGAAAAAACAAAATCAAGCGCTTGCCATCTTCGGCGGCAACTTCGATTTCATCTTGAAAATTATTATCGAGGCTGACTTCACGGTATTCCGCCTGAGCCGGAGCCGTTCCCAAAAAAACAATGCTTAAGAAGACTAAAGAAAACCACTTCACGATAAAACCCCACCCATTTTCGATACATAATGCCCGCAAGCCCGTTGCGAATTGCCGATGACTGTGGACCAAACATAAGTTTTTTGCAATATACATCCGCAACTTACCCGCCGAAATCACACTTTTATTTCCCCTGATTTGTCTGACAAATCCCATTGGGGTAAGGGCTAATCTTCCCATTTAGAAAAGATAGCGTCCATGTCTTCAGCAACTTGAGCGAAAACCCTTAACAGTTCTGGATCAAAATGTTCCGGCAGTGTCCGTCCATCACCTTTTAAAATGATCAACATGGATTTTTCATGGTCGAACGCCGGTTTGTAAGAGCGTTCAGAACGCAAAGCATCATAAACATCTGCCAAGGCGACAATGCGAGCCTCAATGGGGATTTCGGTGCCCTTTAAGCCCTTGGGATAACCAGAACCGTCCCACGTTTCATGATGGGCCAAGGCAATATTCGCGGCTATTTTCATGGTCGGGTGAGTTGATTGCGACAATATCACACAGCCATGTTCCACATGCTGTTTCATGATGGCAATTTCATCCGGATCAAGCCGTCCGGGTTTAAGTAAAATATTATCCGGCGTGCCAATTTTGCCCGCATCATGTAAGGGAGCCGCCACGCGCATAATGTTTTGGCGAGCCTCTGACCAGCCTAGGTTTTTCGACAACAAGGCGGCATATTCGCCGATACGCCGAATATGGTTTCCGGTTTCCGTATCTTTGTATTCCGACGCCATCGCAAGGCACGCCAAGGCTTCGCCGTGCGCCCCTTCAAGGTTATCCAAAAGCCCTTGAATTTCAAGTGTTTGCGCCTGAACTTCTTGTTCCAGGTTAACCTGATAGTTTTGATTAAAGCGCTTTAAATTAACCAGTTCATCGGCGCGCCCAATCACGTGACTTAGGTAATCCAATTGAAACGGTTTTTGAATAAAGTCCATGACGCCTAATTTCAAAGCGTCAATGGCTTCGTCGGCACCGCCATGCCCGGTCATGATGACAAATTCGAGCTGTCTGCTTTTATCAATTTTGGCTAAGGATTCCGCAATCATTTCCAAACCACTTTTTTTGGGCATTAAAATATCGCTGAGCACGATGGTGATTTCAGGGTCAGTCATAATCATGTCTAACCCCTGTTCGCCATTGTTGGCTTCATCACAGGTATAACCTTCGCCCGTCAAATAAAAGGCAATCATTTCCCGAATGTCTTCTTCATCTTCAACAATGAGAATTTTTGTTTTTATGCTCATGAACTCAAATGCTCTGCTCTTTTGATCGGAAAATAAACGCTGAATGTGGTGCCTTCCCCATCGACACTTTCCACTTTAATCTCTCCGCCCTGCAATTCAACCAATTGCTTTGTTAAATTAAGGCCGATGCCCGTGCCGGGAATACCTGCGGCATTGCTGGTTCTAAAAAAGCGTTTAAACATCGACGGCATATCCTCTTTTGATATACCAATCCCCTGATCAACAACCGATATAACCGCCCAATTGTCCTGTTTGTGGCCCCGGACATTGATTTGGGGATGATCCGGAGAATATTTAATCGCGTTGGTCAACAGGTTGGTGAAAATTTGTGAAAGATGGCCGGGGTCAGCAATGATTTTTGCAGGCAAGTCCTCTAATTCCGTCACAAAATCGTGATTTTGTGAAATGTCATTTTGATTTTCGATGCATTCCCGAATGATCGCCGCCAGATCACACGGAATGTGTTTTGATCCCAGTTTGCCTTCTTCGGTCTTGGTCGCGTTTAATGTGCTTTCAATCAAATTCGTGATGCGTTTGGTTGCGCGGCTGATTTTAGAGACCCGTGTTTTAATGTCTTCTGGGGTCATTCTGTCGAGGTGTTGATCCAACAGTTGAGCCGTTAAATCGATAATCGAAAGCGGGTTGCGCAACTCGTGGGACGCCATCGACAAAAATTGTTTTTGCAAAGCGTTGAAATCTTGTTCGGCTTTCAATGCCAATTCCAATTCTTGAGTTCGTTGGGCGACCTCATCTTCAAGGCTTTCATAAGCTTGGTGAAGTTGGGCTTCAACATGTTTGCGTTTGGTAATATCTTCGACGTTTCCGGCAATACGCCAAGGCTTGCCGTCCGCATCATAAATGACAAAGGCCCGGGCGCGCACCCAACGCACGTCCCCATCGGGACGAACAATTCGATAATCTGGAAAACTGGGGTTGCTTAGGTCACCGTTGATCTTTTGTTCCAAATCTTCGCCCACCATTTTACGGTCATCAAGATGGATGGCGTGAAACCAAATCATCGGATCGTCATAAAGATCCTGACAGCTTATCCCCCAAATTTTTTCATACGTAGGGCTGATGTAATGAACTTCTTTCCAATCGAGTGAACCCAACCAAAAAACGTCGTGGCTATTTTCCGTCAATTGGCGAAATTTTTCTTCGGTGTCACGTAGGGTATTCACAAAATGTTCGAGCACCCGACCAATTTGATTAAATTCAAGAATGCTTGAACCTTCAAATACAACGGTACCGTTATTTAACCCTAGATTGTTGGCATAGTTCGCGAGGGACTGGGTTGCCTTGTGCGAGACTTGCCTTAACATCACCGTGGCAACACCGACCACAAACAAAATTCCAATCGCCAAAAGGAACAAGGCCACTTGTGAATTTTTTTCCAGCCGTTCAATCGCACCGGGGGGATGCACGCTGACCATATGAAAACTTTTACCATCCAGATCATCCAAAGACAGCTTCACATCATAGATCGAATTTCGGGCCTGATCTAGGCTGCTCAAACGATTTAACGAACGCTTGGCAAGCCCCAATTCTTCCCAATTTGCCAAAGGATACGCGACAATCAAACGGCCCCCATGATACAGCCCCACCGCAGAGCCCTTGGTTGAATTCAAAACGTCGCGCACAATATCAATATTGTCATTCAAAATGACGCCCGCAAACAAATGCCCCAATACCCTGCCCGATGTTGGGGCAATAATTTCTTGGCGGTTGATGATGGAATATATGGGGGTGCCAGAAAACTCTGTTTTGAACACTTGATTGTTCGCATCTAAAATAGATCGGTTTAGCGCAGCCGCGCGAATTTGTTCRATGTCRTACCCCGGCGCACCAATTCCGACCAARTYTTTAGCCCCGGCCAGCCGAACAAACAAAAAATCAATTCTGCCGTAATTCTGACCATATAAAAATGTTGCCAATTGATCGCGCAGAGCCTTGCCATCTTTTTTCTGGGCGGACGAAACAAGTGTTTCATCCAAGATCAGAACGCTTAAATCTTGTTGAATACTTGCAAGTCTTGCTTCGAACACAAGATTGGTGATAACGCTGTTACTTTGAACCAAGTTCTCAAAGTCTTTTTCAATGGCTTGGCGCGCGATCAAATAACTGGTCAACCAGATGGCTGTCGATACAATCAGCACAACCCCAAAAAACACCGCCACGATGATCGTCGAAAAACGTGTGCCGCGTGGGGGCTTTTGAGCCCTATTTTGAGTATCTGAAGGCATAGTTTTCCAGTGCTGTTAAATCTTGCTTAGAGATACCTTGGCTGACCAATTTAAACTCACCCGAATAAACCTGTGGGATGCGATGAGACTCGCCGACAAGGTCAAGCCGAATGGCTTCGGCCATGGCAATTCCGTTATCATCATTCATCCGCATCACGGTAAAGTCCAATTCACCGGCCTTAATCGCATCAAGTTCAGCCGATCCACCGCCCCAGCCATTGACCATTACGGTGCCCAATTTACCAGTTTCTTTTAGGGCGTCAATAATGCCCAGCGCGATGTCGGTTGAACACGCATATATAAAGTCTAGATCAGCATCTTCTGCCAAGATTTCAAGAGCGGCTTGATATGATTTTTTGCGATCAAAATTTACATAATACGACGCCACAAGTTCGGTGTTGGGATGTGTCGACATTTCACGTTGAAAAACACCGCCCCGCATTTGGCTCACATAGCCTCTGGGACCATAAAAAATGGCATACCGCCCACCCTCTGGTTTTACAGCTTTATATTTATCGGCCAACATTTTGGCACCGACACCGTGGTCAAAACCAACATATAAAAAAGGGTGCTGTTTGCCAAAGGCGCGAATAGGCGTGGTGATGTTTTGCAAGATCACCTTGGTTTCACCGCGCGCCATAATACGTTCAATCATATTGCGGTGGCGAAAAGCATCCAAGGTAAACACCAGATAATCGGGGGTATCATCCCGAACCTGGCTAATCAATTGACTTTGCAGGYGAATATCGGTGCCGGGTTTTGTGAAGTGTTCTTCAAGCACAAAATTTAGACCAATTTCATCCATGCGGGCCTTAAACGAAGACACACTGCGCCGCCAATAATCCGAAACCTGTAGCCCCGGATAAACCATCACAATCTTCACCGGGCGCTTTTGCTTTACTGTGCTTGCTTGCCCTTTGGCTTCAATAATTGTGGAAAATTTGTTTGATGTTGTTACCTGATCTGGATTTGAACTCTGATATTCTTCCAACAACCAGAAATCGTTCAGGACTTGCCCAGCCTTGGCCACAGGCCCTGCTCCCACAGCAAAAACCAACCCAAAAATCAACAAACTCGTGAATTTCCCCATAGTGGCTCCGTATTATCGTTTTCTACTTGCGAATGTGTTGCATACACAACTGTGTCATAAATGAGGGCGAATGCAAGACCGTAAACGTGCATCGTTAGGCTTTTAAGAATAAAGCTCAATTAGCGAAAAAACTGAGCGGCCCCAAAATGAAGCGGCACGATTTCATTTGTGGGCACAAGAGCCTCAGGCGTTAGGCTGACAAAGCTCGGATGAGCCTCCACAAATTTGGCCTGTTCRGCGTACAAAGACTTAACCAACGTGAGCGCTTTGGTCGGGTGCGTATCCAAAGTCGTTACCAAAGCTGCTTTTAAGCCAAAAGTGAGAACTTTGGACGGGGCCTTTTCATAAGTTCAGCGGCGGGGCCCATGTTTGGCAAAGCCGCAGAAGCAACAACAAAAAGGGCAAACATAAAGTTTTTAGAGAGCATTTTAAGCATACCTATTCATCAACGAAAAAAGGGGGCCTCGCAACTATGAGTTGACACTATCAACGCGAAATTGGCAAGCTTAGTTCGCACCTTTGCAGGCGTCGTTTTAAGACCCTTTCAAGGCGTGCAGAAGCTATAGAGTTTGTTTGATCTGGGCGATTGAACTCAGGTATAGTGTTGCGTACCCTGACCGCACACTTTCGCATGACCCTTAAGGACCTCGAACATTATGGATAAATGCCCTACGGATGAGTTTGGCTATCTGGTTCATCCCGAAGATTGGACCGAAGACATTGCCCTGCTTTTGGCCGCCGAAGAAGAAATTGAGTTGACCGAAGACCACTGGAAAATTCTTCATTTTGTGCGCGATTGGTACGCCCAAAAAAACGTCACGCCCAGTTCGCGGGACATTAAAGTGTTCATGAAAAAATCCGGAGAAAGCCGAAATCGATTGTTTGAACTGTTTCCCTATGGTTATGTGCAGCAGACGTGCAAGATCGCGGGCATGAAAAAACCCCGTGCATGGAGTACCGGATGAGTACGAGATAAGCACCGGATAACACCGCTAAAAAGGACGACCATTACCTATGCCTGATGAAGAAATTTCCGTCGAGAATGCCTTTCAACATCATCAGGCCGGACGTCTAGAAGAAGCCAATACAATCTACCGCAAAATCATTGCCGCCACCCCCGACCACCCGGTGGCGCTGCATTATTTGGGGTTGTTGATGTATCAAGTGGGCGAAGATGATCAATCGGTTGAATTGTTAAAAAAGGCGGTCGCCACCAAGCCCGATTACCTGCAAGCCCATTGTAACCTTGCCAACACGTTGGTGGAATTAAACCGGGGTGTCGAGGCCGAAGCCAGTTGCCGCGCCGCCCTGAAATTGGACCCTGAAAAATTAAATGCCCACAACGCCTTGGCCAAAGCTTTGCATCAGCAAGGCCGCCACTTAGATGCGATTGTCAGCTGTCAAAAGGTGCTGGATACCAACCCAAATCAGGCCGATACCCATGCCACATATGCAAACGCCCTTCACGGTTTGGGGCGTTTTAATGAAGCCTTGGAACATTTTAACCAAGCCATTTATTTCAACCCTCAAGACCCCGAATATCACAATGCCATGGGCGATACGTATCGGGAATTAAGCCGATACAGCAAGGCCGCGCGGAGCTTTCAAAAAGCGATTGGCTTGGACGCAGAAGAAGCCCTTTACCACAACAATCTGGGCAGTGCTTTGTTCTTACAAAAAAGCTACGAGCCCGCGATTGCCAGCTATCAAAAGGCGGTTGACCTTGAGCCCCGCTACATCATGGCTCAACAAAATCTCGCCAATGCCCTGCGCACCATTGGGCGTACGGACGAAGCCATTCAGTGTCTGGAAAACATCCTCAAGGATCATCCTGATTTAGCCAGCACCCGCCATAACCTTGCGGCTTTGAGAGGCGAAACCACCGACACAGCCCCCAAAGAATATGTCGCCGAACTGTTCGATGAATTCGCCAACCAGTTCGAAGAACATTTGCAAAACAAGCTTCACTATAAAATTCCAAGTTTGTTAAAAACGGTCATGGAAAACAGAGACCTTTGCACCACGCCTTATGACCTGGTTGTCGATTTGGGCTGTGGCACGGGCCTTGCGGGCGTTGAATTTAAAGATGTCGCAAAAACCTTGATCGGCATCGATTTGTCGCAAAAAATGATCCAGCAAGCCGAGGCTAAAAACGTCTATGACAAGCTCGACGTGAATGATTTGGTCAGCGGCCTTGAAAACATCGAAGCCAAGGTCAACCTGTTCATCGCCACAGATGTATTCATTTATGTTGGCAATTTAAGAGATACCTTTGCCGCTGTGCAAAAATCAGCCGCCCCAGATGCGTTTTTTGTTTTTTCCACAGAACACCTAGCCTCTGACAACGACAACGCTCCGTTCATCCTGCAAGACACCAGCCGTTACGCCCATTCAAAGGCCTATATCGAAGAGCTTGGCCGTGAATTTGGCTTCACCATCGACCATTTTGAAACCACGGACCTGCGCAAAGAAAAAGACGGCTGGATCCCCGGCGGCGTTTATATTTTAAAGTCCGACTGAGGCTAAAAGGTCAATATTCAGCATCAGTTCAGATTATAAACAGTAATGTGCCATCAACATTTGAAGCACTTGTTTATTTTTTAAAGGATCTAACCATCATGATCACGTTTATGCGTTCCGCCGCCGTTGTTGGAGCTGTTTTGATTTCTGCGATGAGCTTTGAAGCCGCMGCMGCCAGCAAAACCTTGGAATTCACCGTAACCCGTGATGGAAGTGCCATCGGCACCCATGCTTACACCATCGACACCAATGGGGCTGATACAACGGTTAGCGTCAGCACCGACATTCGCGTCAAAGCCTTATTCCTGACGGTTTATAAATTCATCCATGAATCCAAAGAAGTTTGGTCGAATGGCAAACTGGTTTCTTTGAATTCCACCACCGATGATGATGGCACCGAAAAAAGCCTGAAGATCGAAGCCAAAAACGGTCAGTTGATGGTTGAAGCCGTGGTGAACAAACAAAATCGCCTTCAATATGCTGCATTGTCCGCTATTCCGGCCAGCCTGTGGAACCCGGCAACGGTCAAACAAAACATGATCGTCAACACCCTTGATGGTCAGCAAATGAAGGTCGACGTTGAAAACGTAGGTTCCGAAGAAATCACTGCTGCGGGCTCTATGATTTCGGCAAATCACTATAAAATCACCGGCGAATTGACCCGCGATTTGTGGTTCAACACGGCGGGTGATTTGGTCCGCATCAGCTTTCCTGACAAAACAGATTCAAAAATTATTTACAGCCTGAATTAAATTCACCGTTCAAACGTTGTCTTTTAAATCACGTCTTATTTTTTGAAGGTTATCTGTGAACATGACCGCTGAAATCATGCCGATTCTGATCGACAAAAAGCACGCCCAGCGCGCCGAGGCCGAAGCCTTGATCGCCAGGGTCTATGCCCATGAATACGGGGCTAGCATTGTTGCTTTTTCTGATCTTTTGATTGCTTTGCCCGATGCCCATGGCACCTTGCGGGCGGCCGCAGGCTTGCGGATTGGCGGTAATTTCTTTTCCGAAGTCTATTTGGATCGACCCATCGAACAGGTCCTATCTGACCATTGGCATCCCCCCGCGACCCGCGACGAAATTGCCGAAGTCACCACTTTGGCCGCCGTTCACCCCAATGCTTCGCACGCTTTGTTTTCCGGCATTGTTGGTTACCTGAAAGCTTTGGATGTGCGGTTTGCGTTTTTTACAGTGACCGAACGTTTGCACCGCATGTTGATTCGCACAGGCATCCCCGCCGAAGAATTGGCCCCGGCCAAGGCCAGCAAAGTTCACAACGCCGAAGATTGGGGGCTGTATTATGCGACCAATCCCAAAGTTGTCGCCATTCATAATGCGTTTGTATCCATGCCTGCGACCGAAGTTGATGGTGTAAAAACATCACCCTCCCTAACCCAGAGCCGCAGCCTTGCGTGAAGTTCTGGCCGCGTTGGCCGCATCGGCACACGCACGCCCAAATGACCTTGCTTTGGCCGATGACAATGCCACCCTGACCTTTGCACAGCTGGCCGGGCATGTGGCGAACCTTGCCCACAGCCTTCAAGAAGCCCCCCAAACCATTGCCATCTTTGCCCCCAATTGCACACTGTGGGTGATCGCCGATTTAGCCTTGGCTCTTTTGGGTAAAACCATGGTGCCTTTGCCGGTGTTCTTTTCAGCAGATCAACTGGCACACATTATTCACGATGCGGGCGTTGAATTGGTCTTGACCACACCAGCCGTTGAAGTTCTGGCCCAAGACTTAAACGCTCCCTGCTTGGTTTTAGATACACATGGCGATACGTTACCCTTCCCCACCGATTTAAGCCCCGCAGACCTATCGGCGCGGATTATATATACGTCTGGCACCACCGGGTCGCCGAAGGGTGTGCGCATCGGCGCCAGTCAAATTTCGGCCAGTGCACGGGGTCTTGTTCAGGCCAGCGGCGCAGATGCCAACGACCGTTATCTGTCCATTTTGCCATTTTCATTGCTGTTGGAACAAATTGCCGCAATTTGCGTGCCCTTGTTGGCGGGCGCGCCCATTCAAATTGAAGCCCACGCCGCAGGTGCGGTGATGCAAGGCAATGTCGAACCGTTGATCATGGCCTTTGCCAAACACCAACCCACCGCATCCGTGATGGTTCCCGAACTGTTGGGCGCATGGGTTCAGGGTTTATTGGCGATGCGCACGGACGCCCCCAAAAGTCTGCGATTTGTGGCCGTCGGCGGAGCCCCGGTTTCGCCCGCCGTTGCGGATACCGCGTGGGAATTGGGCATTCCTGTGCATGAAGGTTATGGCTTATCTGAATGTTGCTCGGTGGTCAGTGTAAACCGTCCGGGTCAGCGCCAATCCGGCACCGTCGGCACGCCTATTGACGGCACCGAAATCACGCTTGTCGATGGTGAAATCATGATCACCGGGCCAACCGTGATGAGCGGGTATTTGGGCCGCGAAGACACCCAAGAGCAAACATGGGCCACCGGTGATCTGGGTGAAATGACCGAAGACGGACATTTGCGCATTTTAGGCCGCAAAGACAATCTGATTGTCACCCAAAATGGTCGCAACATCAGCCCCGAATGGATTGAGACGTTAGCGTTGGATGCTCCGGGTGTTGTGGCGGCTAAGCTGTCTTTGAACAAAGAAGATGAATTGGTGTTGACCGTTACGCCTCACCCCCACGCCCAAGCCCATGCCGATTGGCACGGCATGGAAGCCCTGATCAGGGCTTGTCTGACAACGGCGCCCGATTATGCTCAACCTGCTAAAATTGTGATGACGAATGTTAGGACCGGACCGTGACCTTTTTCAAAAGACTGATGAGTGAAACCACCCCGCAACGCGAAGATTTCCGGTCAATTGAATTGATTCAACACACCGTGCAACACGGCGTGACACCCGAACTGTACGCCGCGTACTTAGAACAAGCCTATCACCACGTGCGCTTTACGGTGCCGTTGTTGAAACTGGCGCGCGACACGTGTGTGGCTCAGGGCGACGAAAGCTATGTGGCCGCTTTGGAAGAATACATCGCAGAAGAAGAAGGCCACGATGAATGGATTTTGGAAGACATCAAAGCATTAGGCGTCGACAGTGAAGCGGTGCGAAACGGCCAAGGTGGATTTGCCTGTCGCGTCATGATCGCCTATGCCCATTATGTCATCGAACACATCAGCCCCTATGGATTGTTGGGCATGGTTCATGTGTTGGAAGGCATGTCCGTTGAATTGGCGGATAATGCCGCGGGTTCCATTGCCAAAAGCTTTGGCGACACCCCACCCAATGCGTTTTCTTATCTGACCAGTCACGGAGCCTTGGACATCGAACACGTACAATTTTTCGAAGACGTGGTGAACGGTATTCAGAACCCCGAAATCGAAAATATCATTATTCAGGCCGCTCAAGATTTTTATGTTTTGTTTGGCAACATGTTCCGAGACTTGAGCAAACAGCTCCCCTCCACTTAAAACCTTGTAAGGCAAATGCTATGAACATTAACGGTAAAATTATTGTTGTCACGGGGGCCGGGTCCGGTATTGGTCAGGCACTTTCTCGCATCTTGTCTGAACGCGGCGCGTCACTTGTTTTGGCCGATATGAATGAAGACGGGTTGAATGCAACCCTGACGTCTTTAAAGCACCAAGACCAAGCCGTAACCGTGGTCGGTGATATCACCAAAGCTGCCACACGCAAGGCCATTAACAAAGCCGCCATCGATACCTTTTCCGGCATTGATGTGTTGGTCAACAATGCCGGCGTGGTCAACGTTGGCCCGTTATCGGAAACCGACGACAAAGCTTTGAAATTGATGCTCAATGTGAACTTGCTGGCCCCCATGCAATTGACCCGGGACCTGTTGCCCACCCTTAAAAAATCATCCAGCCCGACCTTGGTCAACATTGGGTCCATGTTTGGCGACATTGCGTTTCCCTTGTTTGCCGGATATTCCGCAACCAAATTTGGTATGCGGGGCCTGTCGGACGCGTTGCGCCGTGAATTGGCACCAGAAGGCATCAAAGTCACCTATATTGCGCCGCGCGGGGCTAAAACCGGAGCAACGCAAGCTTTTGAACATTTGATTGAGCCTATGAAAATGAAATTGGATGAACCCGAAGTGGTGGCGGCATCAATTGCAGCGGCGATTGAAAGCGGTGCGCGGTCCAGTTATCCTCGTGGACTAGAACGTTTGTTTGTGTTCGCGCAACGGATTTTTCCAAGTGTGGTGGACAATTCCATCATTGCTCAGCTGAAAAGTTTAAAAAGCTAGTCGCTTTTTTTGCGGTCTCCAAAATCAAAGTCTTCGGGCTTTGTTTCTGGTTCATCGTCGTCTTCTTCTGAATCGTCATCGTCATCGTCATCATCGTCGTCTTCGACTTCGTACCATTCAAAAAAATCACAGCCCAATTCTTCGACATTATCGCACGCCCGCGCGGCGGCAATGCCCAACACCACGATAAGAACCCATAACAAGGGGTGTAGCCCCAAAACCTTTAGGGCTGGCGGAAGGCACTGAATTTGCTCTTCATTGGCGGAGGGGTATTTATCGCTCTTTTTCATATCAGGGGAAAATAACGCTCTGACGACAAAATCTCAAGTAAACTATGCGCTTTCGTCGCTGATTTTTTTCAGAAGAGCCTTATTTATGTCCCGAGAGCAATTAATAAGCGTCACCATCGCCGCATGGGCTGCTTGGGCATCACGATCACGAATGGCAAAAAACACATCGTCATGAACATCCGCTATTTTTTCGGTCATGACCAAATCGGACTGATTAAAGCTGAACGACAATGCCGTTTCAATCAAGGCGCTCAACGAGGCCAACAAATCATTGCGGCAGGCTGTCAAAAGAGTTTGATGAAAGCGCAGGTCTGGCTCGATAAAGGCTTTGGAATCAAGTCCCGCCGCCCGCATGTCCGCAAGGGCGGCTTTCATTTCTTCAATTTGTTCATCGCTGGCGCGTTCCGCCGCCAATGACGCCGCCATCGGTTCTATCGCCATACGAAAATCATAAAGGTCCTGCGCAAATTCAGCATCGTGGTGCGTTTCCAAACGCCACGCTAAAACATCAGGGTCCAACATATTCCAATCGCTGCGAGGACGAACGCGCGTACCTGTGCGGGTGCGGCTGACCAACAGACCTTTGGCGGTTAGGACTTTGATACCTTCGCGAAGGGCTGTGCGACTGACTTCAAACTCTGCACCCAATTGTGTTTCAATCGGCAACACCTCACCTTCGGCGATTTGTCCAGAAACAATACGCAGGCCCAATTCATGGACCACAAGACCGTGAAGGCTGCGGGCCGAATACGTCCGTTTACCAATGTCAGAACTGATTTTTCGTCTTAGTCTGGACGAGGGAAAGTCATTTTTCGGATTGGTCAAGTCTTTGTAGTCC
>NVSZ01000019.1 GCA_002732845.1 Rhodospirillaceae bacterium | reverse complement strand
TCCCGCCTGCGCGGGAATGACGAAAGAACGCGTGTTGAATGGCGAAAAAACGCTCGCACATGACTGGGTGTCGTGATGGGGTCGCCCCCACCCCCGCCGTTATTTCTGCAGGGCGTAAACCGTTTTTAGCAATTCTTCGTCGTCCCATTCTCGTCCACCAATTGCGCGGTAGGCTATGCGGCCTTTTGGGTCTATGACGAATGTGGTGGGCAGGCCTTTTAGGGGCCAGGCGTCTGCTACTTTGGATTTGGGATCAATCAGCACCGGAAAGGTGATTTGATAATCACCGACGAAGGCCCAGATTTTATCTGATTTTCCGCCCACGTGAACCGCCAGCATCATCACGTCTTTTTCCTGAAGCTTTTCCCACGCCCGTTGCATGGACGGCATTTCATAGCGGCACGGTGGACACCATGTGGCCCAGAAATTGACAATCACCACCTTGCCCTTTAAATCCGATAAAGCGATGGGTTCGTCGTCTAAATTCAGCAGGCTAAAATCCGGGGCAATTGGACGTTCGACCGCCTGCCCCGCCATGGGCTGCAACAGTTCTGCGGCATTAAGGCTTAGACCCGGCCACGCCAGCGTCACAACAAACAAAACCAGCATATTTATCTTTAGGACGTGCATTTTAAACCTTCAATTGTGTGTGTTTTAGTCTCAATGCCAAAGGTCCAAACGATTTCCAAATCAAATTCGGTGCCCGGCGGCTGCGCAAAAGTCAGCATGCCCCAGTTATAATCATTCGGCCCAAACGTTTGTTGTGGGGGGAAAAGCGCCCATTTAAAACCAACACGCGCGCTTTCATCAACGCCCATGCGGTCCCAAATCACATCCCATTGTTTGCGCGTGCGCAGGGCATGTGATTTGCCTTGAACCATAACGCGCCATTGTTTGAGGTCAATCGACACCGAACGCGCCGGATCGCTATCTTTTTGGCGCCCTATGGCGGACCGGAAAACGCAGCCTTCATCGGCAAAAAAAGTCGCGGTTTTGAGATCGAATCCGCGCCCTATAAAAAAGCCCAAAACTTGATCTTGGGACAAAGCCGAAGTCTCTAAACGCAAACCTTCGCCCTGCCAGCGAAACGTTGGCGCACTTTCTTGGGCGTCGGTGACACTTGAAAAGCCCAAAAGCAGTATGGCGACAAGGAGGGATAAAGGGGAGATCATCTTCAGACCCTAAATTATGAGGATGATAATGTCTATGTTTACGGTGTTTGAGCTGGCCTTTGAACGTGCTATTACTCAGGCTTATTGATTCCAACAACAAAAGGTCTTCACAAATGTCTAAGGAACGCGCTCGTAAACGGGCTAAGGATAATGCTTTGAAATTGGCGAAAAAACGTGTAGCGGCGAAAAAATCCGGCGACGGACAACCAGAAGAAACCGGTGGTCAGTTTAATACGGGCAGCCAATCTATGAAGGGCTCGTCAGGACATGACCAAGGCGCCTCGTTTGGTCCGGCAAAACGCGGATCTGCTCGATCCGGCTAAGCTCAATCTGGCTAGGGCTCTGTCCGGCTATGCCTCTGGCTAACCTTTATGGGGCTAACCTTTATGGGGCTAACCTTTATGAGCTTCTTGCACAAATTCACCCGCCAATTCTTTTTCCAAATCGACCAAGTCTTGGGGCAAGGGCATGCCAAAGGCGCGCATTTGATCCAGCGTTTGGCGGAGCTTTTCGTGGACTTCGTGACGTTCCAAGGTTCCGCCTTCGAATTCACGAAGCAGTTCCGAAGCCATCATTTCTAGTTCTTGCATGCTCATGACGTTACCTCCCAAAAATGCAGAAAAACGATCTTAGTTCATACATTAATGATACCGCTTTTCAGCTGAGTAATCCATCATAAGTGACTTAGAACAGCATTATGTCTGGCCCCTCAAACGCCGGGCGGGAGCGTAGCTCCCTTGGCTTACGCACGTTCGTGCGGGGGCCGTTCACCATACGGTGTTGTTATTCAAACGGGCTTGGCCTGAAACTTTAAAAGGAATGACACATGAATAAGAACCATGTGGATAAAAGCAAAATGATCCCGCGCAAGGTTTTTATCGGTCTTGCTTTCGCGTTCACCCTGTTGCCTATGAAAGTGATGTTGGCGGATGGTTTGATGAACAGTCTGGGGAGTTGAGGGTTAAGACCTGCGAGGTCTTACACCGGACAGCCCAATTTGGTCATGGCATCATGGGTGCTTAAATGTATACGGTCAGCGCCCAGATGTTTGATGAAACCGATGTGGATCAGGCGGTCCATGACCGGGCCTTTGACTTCGGCCAAGTGTAATTTTACGCCCGCGTGTTCCAGTTCTTCGTTCAACCGTTCCAATACTTCCAACGCGCTGCCATCGATGAAGTTGATGCCCGCACAGTTGATGACCAGATGTTCGCTGTCGGGATGATCGACGACAAAACTTAAAGACCAGTCTTCTAACCACGTCGCGTTGGCGAACATTAAACTTTCGTCGATGCGCACCGCCGCCACGGTTTTCGACATTTGCACTTCGTGACGCTGGAAGTTTCGAAAATGTTCGGTTCCCGCCATGCGGCCCAATACCGCCACATGGGGATGGCTGACGTGCCAAAGATACAAAGCGATCGAAATTGCGACACCAATGGCCAAGCCGGCCTCGACCCCCATGGACAACACGGCCGCAAAGGTACTGAGCAGTGAAAAGGCATCGGCTTTGCTGTAATTCCACGCACTTTTCAGCGTTTTAAAATCAATCAAAGCCAACACTGCGACCATGATGATCGCCGCCAACACGGTTTTGGGCAGGTAATGGAACAACGGCGTTAAAAACACCACTGTAACCCCCACCAAAACCGCCGTAATGATCGAAGCCAACGGCGTATTCGCGCCCGCTTGAAAGTTCACGCTGGACCGACTAAAGCCACCCGTGACGGGATAACCACCGCTGACCGCCGCACCAATATTTGCCATGCCAAGGCCGACCAGTTCTTGATCCGGCAGGATTTTTTGACGGCGCCGACTGGCCAAAACTTTCGCCACAGACACACTTTCAACAAAACCGACAAAACTGATCAAAATTGCCGATGGAAACAGGATTTTCAGCAAATCCATGGTCACATCGGGGAAGGTAAACGGGGGGAATCCTTCGGGAATCACACCGACGATTTTAACGCCAGAGGCTCCGTTCAGGGCCAACCCAAACACCGCCAAAATGGAAATCACCACCACCACCAACGGCCCGGTTTTGGTTACGGTTTCGCGAAGGGTCGCGTTCAGATTGGTGTTCGCCAAAAAACCGCCCAAATAGGATTTGAAAAAATACAAGGTCGCAATCGCCGCAACGCCGATGATCATGCTGACGGTGTTGGCGACGGGAATTTTGTTGATTGCCGTTTCAATAATGGTGAAAATGTTGTGGGTACGGGCAATATCCACACCCAATAAATGCTTAAGTTGGCTGAGCGCGATGATCAGGGCAGCCGCACTGGTAAATCCGGAAATCACGTGGTGACTGATGAAATTGATGATAAATCCCATGCGTAAAAGCCCCATAACAACGCAAATCACGCCGACCATCAACGCCAACAATCCAGCCGTTCCCGCCAATTGATCGGGGGTCAAAATATTGCTCATGGAATTTAGCGTACTGGCCACCAACAACGATACCAACGCCACAGGCCCCACCGCCAAAACCCGGCTGGACCCAAACATGGCGTACAACATCAGGGGCAAAACGCTGGAATACAAACCGACTTCGGGCGGCAATCCGGCCAACATGGAATAGGCCATGCTTTGCGGAATCAACATGATTGCGGTGACGATGCCCGCATTGATGTCTCCCCCCAATTGAGGCTTGGAATACGATCCAAGCCAGTCAAGAATGGGGAAATATCCCCGCAAAAAATGAACCACGGCACCCTCTTAATAATATTAGAAGGCTTGCATATTGGCACAATATGCTCCCTACGTTAAGAGCCTATTGAATTTTAAGGGATTTTTATGCGTAGGTACACATATACGCCGTGTCGTGGGCGACTTTTACCTGAAATGTTGCCTTGGCGGCGACTTCGAAACAGGTGCCCGCGTCGAACGTTTTCCAGTCTGTCTCACCCGGCAACACTACCGTCAAAGCGCCACTGACAACCGTCATGACTTCGTGTTGGTTGGTGGAAAATTCGTATGTTCCGGGGGCCATAACACCAACCGTTGCAGGCAATGTTGTGCCTTGAAACGCAATAGACTTCACGGCTCCGTCGAAATATTCGTTTACATCAAACATGTTTAATTCCTTAGCTAAATAAATGTTGTCTTTGATGTAAGCGAAGYNSSTTRANGTGTGCAAGGGGSTTGGYWTATCGGTGCGATCCTATATGGTGCNAAAAAACNCNCCTCCCCAMCTSWYWNGGAGTCTTNGAWYATGTCTGTTATTGAAACCCGCCTAGCCGAATTGGGCCTTACCCTGCCCCAAGCCTCCGCCCCCGCTGCCAATTATGTGCCTTACGTCAAAACCGGCAACTTGGTCATCGTATCGGGCCAAATCACCATGTTGAACGGCGAATTGAAATATTTGGGCCATGTGGGCAAAGACCTAACGACAGAACAAGCCTACGCGGCAGCTAAACTGTGCGGCCTGAACCTGATCGCCCAAGTCAAAGCCGCCTGTGATGGCGATTTAGACCGGGTTAAACGCGTTGTGCGTTTGGGTGGATTTGTCAGCTGTACGCCCGATTTTGTCGACCACCCCAAAGTCATCAACGGCGCATCTGACCTGATGGCCGAAGTCTTTGGCCAAGCCGGACACCACGCCCGCGCCGCCGTTGGCGTGGCTAGCTTGCCGTTGGGAGTGTCGGTTGAGGTTGAGGGCATGTTTGAGATCGAGTAAGTTCGCGAAAACCACTTGATTATCAGTCCCCCCTGACACCATATTCAATCCATGCCGGATGGACCCGATCATTTTACTGTCGATGTTGTTGAGCGCTTGGCCGATGTTGATCGGGCGGCGTGGGAGGCGTGCGCGGGGGGCGACAATCCTTTTATCAGTTACGATTTTCTGAACAGTTTAGAAATTTCAAGATCGGTCGGTCAAGGCACCGGATGGGCCCCGCGTCATCTGCTGGTGCGCGAGGGGACGGGGCAGATTTTGGCCTGTATGCCTTTGTATTTAAAAGGTAATTCCCATGGGGAATACATCTTTGATTGGGCTTGGGCCGAAGCTTTTGAGCGCGCGGGTGGACAGTATTATCCCAAATTATTGTCTGCCGTGCCCTTTACGCCTGTCACGGCGCCTAAACTTTTGATCGCGGATGCTGTGCCACAGGCTCTGCGGTCCACCCTTCACCACCACATCGCCCAAACTCTTGTGCAGCTTTGTAAACAGGCTCATTTAAGTTCCGTCCATGTGAATTTTGTTTCCCAAGACGAGGCAAAGGGTCTGGATGAGTTTGGATTTTCACACCGTTTAGGCATCCAATTTCACTGGCCCAACGACAATTACGCGACCTTTGATGACTTTTTAGGGCGTTTAACATCC
This sequence comes from Rhodospirillaceae bacterium, assembly GCA_002732845.1. GTDB lineage: Bacteria > Pseudomonadota > Alphaproteobacteria > Rhodospirillales > Magnetovibrionaceae > JANLGW01. The sequence continues at coordinate 31,258 of NVSZ01000019.1, read as the reverse complement.
CGCAAACGCAAGGCCATCAAAAAAGAACGCCGCCAAGCCTTAGAAGATGGGGCCATCACCCTTGAACGCCTCAGCGGTTCAGACATCACAAGCGACCATTGGGATGCCCTGTACCGTTTTTATTTAGATACCGGGGCCAAAAAATGGGGACAGGCGTATTTAAATCGTGAATTTTTCGACCTGATCGGCGCCACCATGGCGGACCGCATCGTGTTGGTCATGGCCAAACGTGGTGAGACCTATATCGCCGGGGCCCTCAACCTGATCGGCACCGAAGCCTTATACGGACGGTATTGGGGCTGCAGCGAAGATGTTCGGTACCTGCATTTTGAAGTTTGTTATTACCAAGCCATCGAAATCGCTATCGAACGCGGCCTGAAACGGGTTGAGGCCGGGGCTCAGGGTGAACATAAGATTGCGCGGGGATATCTTCCCACCCTCACCCATTCGGCTCATTTTATCGCCGATGCGGGCTTTCGAGAGGCCATTTCGGACTTTTTGGACAAAGAACGCCAAGGCGTGAAGAACCAAAAAAGAGCTCTATTGGAAGAAAGTCCGTATCGCAAAGAGGACATTTCGGAGTAGAGTCCCCTATGACGAATCCCTTAAGAATCGCTCTGGTCGCTTTTGTGCTTAGCACCCTTTCATTCGCCGACGCGGCAAATGCAATTGCTATTAATCAATGTATACGCTTAATTCGCGATGCCCAAGGGGGTCGCGAATCCATCGTCAACACGTGTAAGGTTTGCATGACCGCAAAGGTYCAGCGCCGCCGYTCNAGKTTANAGYACYGGCACSCCCACYYTGCGTAAATTTAACCTGCARCCSGGCASCMAAATGACCTTRCCGTTTCGGGGACCGGGCCTGACCCGCATCACCGGATCAAGTCTTTGCCCATCCGCCAGATAGCCTGTCAGATAAATTGAATTAACGCGGTTGGGTCAGAATTGAATCTTGTTCTTCAAGGGCTGCCAAAACACCTTTCCAGCCGTTTTTACCTGCCGTTTTACGAGCGCCATCTACGCCCAAATGGCGTGTGAGAATAATGGCAAGCTGGTGATTGGCATTAAATTTACGGCCCATGATAACTTCTACAGACATCTGATTTCTCCTTAGATAAGGGTCTCAAACGTTGTGAGACCATCCCGTTCATCAGATACTTTGCACAAGCCATGCCAGATTTTTGCAGAAAATTAATGCACATACTTAATCAAATAAATTCAATACATTACGACAGTTAATTAATGTTTTAAATTACCAGAAGAACTATACATCCAGAGCCCACAAACTGCCCATAGGCAACCCTTGCCGAGGCCCGACTTAAGGAATCACATAAAGACGCCTATTGAGCTTATTTTGAAATCACCGGCACCGGAGATTTTCCGGTGGGTTTGACCTTTGCAGGCAACCCGGCCTTTTCTTTTTTAACCAAGGCCGTGCTTTTCGATTTGGCTTTGGCCTTTGGCTTTTTCGGACGTTTGGGCTTTGCGGGTGGTTCTGGAAACTCGAACGAAATCAAGCCGTCTTCCACATCCACTTTGGCGATGCCGCCATTGACCAGCTTACCAAATAACAGCTCTTCGGACAGTGGGCCTTTGACGTATTCTTGGATGACGCGCGACAAGGGACGAGCCCCAAACAAACGGTCGTAGCCTTTTTTCGCCAGCCATTCGCGGGCGGCTTCGGACAGTTCGATGGTGACGTTGCGTTCGCTCAATTGGACTTCTAATTCCATCACAAATTTGTCCACCACGCGGCCCATAACATCGGGCGACAGGTTAGAGAACCCAATGATGTTGTCCAGGCGGTTTCTAAATTCAGGCGTGAACATTTTTTCAATGGCTTCGATATCGTCGCCTTCACGGACGCCGCGTTCAAAGCCAATCGCAGGTTTCGCCAATTCAGCCGCGCCCGCGTTGGTGGTCATGATCAACACAACGTTCCGAAAATCGATGGCCTTGCCATTGTTGTCGGTGAGTTTGCCGTGATCCATGACTTGCAGCAAAATGCCAAACAGGTCCGGGTGAGCCTTTTCAATTTCGTCCAGCAACAACACACAATGGGGTTGCTGATCGATGGCATCGGTCAACAGACCGCCCTGTTCAAAACCAACATAGCCCGGAGGAGCACCGATGAGGCGCGACACCGAATGGCGTTCCATGTATTCCGACATATCAAAACGCACCAATTCCACGCCCATGGTCATGGCCAATTGACGCGCGACTTCGGTTTTACCGACCCCCGTAGGACCGGAAAACAGGTACGCGCCGATGGGTTTGTCGGGTTCGCGAAGCCCCGCACGGGCCAACTTAATCGCCCCAGACAGGGCCATAATCGCCTTGTCCTGACCGTACACCATGGATTTCAGGTCACGGTCCAGGAATTTCAAAACCTTTTTATCGTCGCTGGAAACGCTTTTGGGCGGAATGCGGGCGATTTTGGCGACCACGGTTTCCACGTCCTTCACAGACACGGTTTTTTTGCGTTTGGCCTCTGGCACCAACATGCGCGCCGCGCCGGCTTCGTCAATCACATCGATGGCTTTGTCGGGAAGCTTGCGGTCGYTGATATAACGCGCCGCCAATTCAACRGCCGAGCGCAGAGCGGCTTCGGTATAGCGCACTTTGTGATGGGCTTCGTAATAGGGCTTTAAGCCTTTGAGGATTTTGACCGTATCTTCGACGCTGGGTTCCGGCACATCAATTTTTTGAAAACGCCGCACCAAAGCCCGGTCTTTTTCAAAATGATTGCGGTATTCTTTATACGTGGTCGACCCAATGCACCGCAATCCACCCGAAGCCAAAGCGGGCTTTAAGATGTTAGAGGCATCCATAGACCCACCAGACGTGGCCCCAGCCCCAATAACCGTATGGATTTCGTCGATGAACAGAACGTTATCAGGCTGTTTTTCCATTTCGTTCATGACCGCTTTTAAGCGTTCTTCGAAATCACCACGGTAACGCGTTCCGGCCAGCAATGTGCCCATGTCCAACGCCCAAATCACCGCGTCATGTAAAACTTCAGGGACGTCTCTTTCAACAATGAGCCGGGCCAGGCCTTCGGCAATGGCGGTTTTGCCCACGCCCGGATCGCCAACATACAACGGGTTATTTTTGGTGCGACGGCAAAGGACTTGGATGGTGCGTTCGATTTCAGCGGTGCGCCCAATCAGCGGATCGATTTTGCCGTCCAAAGCCTTGGCATTTAAGTTCACACAATAGGTTTCCAAGGCTTCTAAACCGGATTTAACTTCGCCTTCTTCGCTCTCAGCACCTAGGCCTTCGTCAGAACCCGACACGTGGCGGTCTTCGGATTCACCCGGAGCTTTGGCGATGCCGTGGCTGATGTAATTAACCGCATCCAAACGGGTCATTTTTTGATCGGCCAAGAAATACACAGCATGGCTTTCGCGTTCGGAAAACAACGCCACCAATACATTTGCCCCGGTGACTTCTTCGCGGCCCGAAGACTGCACATGGATGATGGACCTCTGGATCACCCGTTGGAATCCAGATGTGGGCTTGGGGTCTTCTAAACCGTCCAAAACAGGCCGTTCCAGTTCATTTTTCAAAAATTCGGAAATATCCAGACGGGCTTTGTCCAGATCAATTTCGCACGCGCGCAAAACCGACACCGCATCCGGATCGTCAATCAACGATAACAACAGATGTTCCAGCGTCGCGAATTCATGGCCATGTTCGGCGGCAATGTTCAACGCTCGGTGCAGGGTTTGTTCTAGGTTTCTGGAAAGCATGGCCGCAATTCTCCGCTCGTTGATTTAAGTCGTTACTCTATATTTAGGCATCTTTTTCGATTGTGCACTGTAAAGGGTGCTCATTTTTTTTCGCCAAGTCCATAACCTGGGTGGCCTTGGTCTCTGCGACATCAAAAGTATAGACCCCACAAACCCCCACGCCCTTTTGGTGAACATGCAACATAATGCCCATTGAATCGTCATGGGACTTGTTGAAAATGTGTTCCAAGATATAGAYCACAAATTCCATCGGTGTGTAGTCATCGTTMAGMAGCAACACCTTRTACATAGATGGTTTTTTGGTYTTTKRACGSGTTTTCAGAACCAGTCCGGTCCGSCCRTTRTCRTCRTCATTATCCTGATCACCTTGGCAGGTGATSGGCTTTKGGGTTGTCTTMGYRTTGRTCAAAAYTYACTCCGTTGGGAATCCTTTWWTRYRCTTAAAGGATAGCCTGAACACGMTGTTTRCGAAAGCCTTTGAACCRTCGAAAAACTTAACGGTTTTTTTAAGGCCTGGATGTCATAATGGTGAAATCACAAGTTTGAACTTGCACAACACCCCTATTTACCGCAAAAAGGTGGGGTTGAWGACCTTGCATTTCAAGGTCGCGAGACGTTTTTGAGGAACCTGCATTTTGAAGAGCCGCTCTTTATTTTTCCGTTTTGCTCCCAAAGCTCTGTTCGTAGCGCTGTCTCTCTTGCTCTTCAGCCCCCTGCCCGCTCAGGCGAAATACGCCTCGCTGGTCTTAGACGCCACCACCGGTGAAGTTTTGCATGCGGTGAATGCCGACACCCGCAATTATCCGGCGTCGCTGACCAAAATGATGACCTTGTATTTAATGTTTGAAGCCTTGGACGATGGCCGCATGCATTTAAAAGATCGCATTGTGATGTCGCATCGGGCAGCTCGCCAACCGCCCTCCAGATTGGGCCTCAAACCCGGAAANTCCTTAAGCGTCGAAGACGCCATTCGCGCGCTGGCCATTAAATCAGCCAACGATGTCGCCGCCGCCGTCGCCGAACACATGGGCGGAACCGAACGTAAATTTGCCCTGTTGATGACGTCAAAGGCCCGCGACCTTGGTATGAGCAGCACAACATTTAGAAATGCATCCGGACTGCCCCATCGCAGCCAGATGTCCACCGCGCGCGATATGTCCAAATTGGCCCGCGCCATGCTTTTGCATTTCCCCAAACGCTATGCTTATTTTTCGGAAAAGAAATTCAAATACGCGGGCAAGACTTATAAAACCCACAACAAGTTGCTGGTCGATTACGAAGGCACCGATGGCATCAAAACCGGATACATCCGCGCCTCTGGCTTTAATTTGGTGGCTTCGGTCAAACGCGGCAACAAACGTTTAATCGGCGTTGTGTTTGGCGCAAAGAACTCAAAAACCCGAAATCGTCATATGGTCAGCTTGCTGGAAAAGGGCTGGACCAAAGTGGCGCCCCAGTACGCTTCGGCTTATACCAAAGCCAAGCAAAAAGAAAAGGCTCGGGTTAAAACAGCGTCCCGGTCCACATCCAACCGTTCTGGACGTTCCGTGTGGGGTGTACAAATCGGCGCTTATAAGACCCATGCTCCGGCCTATGCGATTGCGGTTAAGGCCCAAGGCGTTGCCCCCAGCTATCTGGGTGCAGGCGATATTGCGGTCACACCGTTGCTGAAGAAAAATGGCAAAGTTCTGTRTCGCGGACGGGTCATGGGTATTTCCAGAAAACAGGCTTACAGAGCGTGCCGTTATTTAAAGAAAAAGAAATTCGGATGCATGCCGTTAAAGCTTTCGGCTCCTGTTGAAGTGGCCTCTATTCGTTAGTTCCACACACGCCCTTAGCAAACACAAACTGATTTTTCCCCTGTTGCTTGGCTTTGTACATGGCTTGATCGGCCATGGAAAAAAGCTGTTGGATGTTCTTTGCATCACTTGGGGCAAAGGCAATGCCGATGCTGGCACTCAACTGGGCCGTGGAGCCATTGGGCAAAGTGTAAGGGGCCCTAAGCTCGACCAACAGTTTGCCAACAACTTTTTGGGTGTTTTCACGTGTAACGAGACCCTCGATAATCACGGCAAATTCATCGCCGCCAATACGCCCAACCGTATCGTTTTGCCGAAACAGCTCTAACATACGTGTGGCGACCTCTTTAAGCACCTGATCTCCGGCCTCGTGGCCTTGCACATCATTGATTTCTTTAAATCCATCCAAATCAATAAACAACAACGCCAACGCTGAAGAATTTCGATCCGATCTTGCCAAGGCCTTGGTCAGTTCCAATTCAAACACACGGCGATTATACAGCCCGGTCAAATCGTCAAAGCTGGCAAGGTTTTCCAACCTTTTTTCCAATGTTTTGCGCTCAGTAATATCGGTTATGGACCCAACATAGCCCACGATATGTCCACCTTTATCTTCATGAGCCATGGCTTGGCCCATCACCCACGTGGTTTTATTGGCAGGTGTTAAAAAACGGTATTCAGCTTTAAACATTTTATGGTTCTTAGCGGCGCTGGCCCATTTTTCATAAATCTCGTCGCGATCGTCGGGGTGCAAGGCCTCCCTCCAACCGGGGCCAAGGGCTTGTTCTTCGGTCATACCAGAAATTTCACACCATCGATCATTAACATACGTGCACTCCCCATCCGGGGTCGCATAAAACACACCGACCGGAGAAATGGTGGTGAGTGTTTGGAATTTTTGTTCGCTTTTAATGAGGTCAGCTTCGGCTTGTTTTTGTTCGGTCAGGTCTTCATACATCGCCACGACTTCACCAGTGGGTAATTTATAAACATAGTTTTCCCGCCAACCCACAATGCGATTGTCTTCGTAAAAGGTCATAGGCAGATGTTCACCGAGACCCGTTTCCCAAACCCGCGTGAGAACCTCTAAAAGCCCAAACTCTTTCACAGCCGGAAAAATGTCCGTCAAACGCTTCCCCAACAAGGTATCTTTTTGGATATGTTCGGCCTTTTCTGCGGCCCGGTTAAAGTCTTCAAAAATGAAATCTTTGCCATCGTCTATGGCGGAATAGATCGCCACACATGTCCCCATGTTATCACACAGTTCATGATAACGGGCTTTGCTGTTCGCCAATTGCCGAGCAATTGTTAAGCGTTTGCATTCAAACCGAACGAACAACACGCCAACAAGGACAGATACACCAACGACGCCTGAGGCCAAAACCAAGATTAAGAAACGATAGTTTTCGGCCTGTTTTTCGATATCGGCTTTAATGGCTTTTTCAACATCTTCGGCATCGCTCAACAATTGCAAAAAGACAGCATCAAAACGCTGATCTATTTTGCTCCCGGCTTGGCTGGTCTCTATATTGGCCAAGCGCTCTTCCGCCAAGTTGGAAAAAAAATCCATCGCCGCATACAGCTGTTGAAGTTCTAACTTTATGGCGAGGTTTTGAACGGCTGTGGTAAGACCTTCGGGAATTTCACCGCCTTCTAACATGGCATGCGTATAGGTTCTGGCCTTATTCAAGCTCAGCCACACACTGTCTTTATTATGCTGGTCATCGCCTTGCAACAATTCTTCAAACCACAGATGAAAAGCCACCAGTTCGGTTTGGATTTTCAGGCTCGAAATGAGCAAAGGCGTATTTCGGGTGACTATTTTTGTAGCTGAGGCGTGCAGAAAATACAGCATCCCCAGAACAATCGCAGGAACCACAATCGCTAAGGTCACGGCCCACCAAATGTACGCCCTTGATAACATTAAACTTCCCAAAAGGTTTGAGGACCTTTGTGAAGCACTGTTAGCCTCTAGATTGCCCCGTTTTACATCCATAAAACACCATACCCCTTGTGTTAATATTGGTATTTAGACAGACTTAAACAATAACTTTATTTTAGAGTGCAAAACCCCTTGCAATCTTTGAATTTCCGGGTATAAATCGCCGCTTCAACCTCCTTGCCGAGGGATTTCTCTCGGCTATGCCTTAGATTTTAATATTGAGATTTAAGGTTGAGATAATCCGAAAGGAGCCATAAATGGCTTATTTTGAAAGCGTGATCATCGCACGCCAAGATCTTTCAACCCAACAGGTCGAAGCTCTTACCGAAAAGATGACAGCTGTTATCACCGATAACGGCGGCAAAGTTGCCAAGACCGAACAATGGGGCCTTCGCTCCATCGCTTACCGCATTAAGAAAAACCGCAAGGGTCATTACTTCCAATTGACCGTCGACGGCCCAGCCGAAGCTGTGTCTGAATTGGAACGTCAACTTGGCCTGCACGAAGACGTTTTGCGCAGCCTGACCGTTCGTGTTGACGAATTGGACATGGAACCCAGCGTTATCTTGGCTTCTAAAAGCAGCCGTGATGATCGTCCGCGTCGCAATGACCGTGATGATTCTAAACCTGCTGCAGCCGCTAAGCCTGCTGCAGAAGCTAAGCCCGCTGCAGAAGCTAAACCTGCTGAAGAAGCTAAACCTGCTGAAGAAGCTAAACCTGCTGAAAAGGGAGATGAATAATGGCTCGTCGTCCATTCTTTCGCGGACGTAAGTCCTGCCCGTTCACCGGTCCTAACGCACCGAAGATCGATTTTCGTGACACCAAGACACTCAGCCGTTACATTTCTGAGCGTGGCAAGATTGTGCCTAGCCGTATCACCGCTGTTTCCAACAAGAAACAACGTGAACTCGCTAAAGCGATCAAACGCGCTCGGTTCCTCGGCCTGTTGCCTTACGTCATCAAATAAGTATAGGGAACAAGGCGGCGTTTTTAAGGTCTTTTAAAAACGCCGCCGTTTCTGTATGAGACCTTCGTTTCTCGCTATTTTTGCCGGGTTGGCAAGTGGATTTTTGGTGTTGGCGTCCTTTTCCGGGGCCTCAATCGCCGTCGCTTACCTCACCTTGGTCCTGCCCCTGCCCATGTTTATGGCGGGATTGGGCCTTGGCACCCGCAGGGCCATGATTGCCGTTGCCAGTGGCGTAGTGGTGACCGCTTCGGTTGCCCCCGAAACAGGCTTGGCATTTGCTCTTATGTTTGGTTTGCCCGTGTGGTTGATCGTTCGGTTTGCTTTAACAAGCCCAAATGGTGTTGTTGTTGAAGCCCCCGAACATTCAGGTCCTTATACGCAAGAAGGGCCAGCCACCACTTCAACCTTCCAAGATCGTATCTTGGGTCGGGTTCAAGATTGGGACAACCAAGCGGGAAAGCCGCCACGTGATTTGGGCTGGTTCCCAGCCGGGTACATTGCGGCCCTGATCACGGCTTTGGCGGGCGTATACATCATTGCGGTGGCCGTCATGACGTCCAGTCATGGGGGCTTAGAACAAGCCGCAACGGCGTACCTGACCGAAGTGGCCAATATGGTCGCTGGGGCTCAGGGACAAGAGGTCTTAAAAGAAGCCATTTTGCGAGCGATCCCGTTCTTTCCGGGCTCTGTCGCAGCATTTTGGGCCTTGTCGATTCTGTGTAACGGAATTATGGCTCAGGCTTTATTGGCCAAAGGCGGACGCAATATTCGTCCCAGCCCACGGCTGCGGGAGCTTTCGCTTCCAGACTGGTTAAGTTGGGCTCTGGTGAGCAGTGCACTTATTGCATTGCTTGCACCGGGTGAAATGGAGTATATCGGACGGAACCTAACTTTGGTTTTGGCGGTACCCTTCTTTTTCTTAGGGCTCGCGGTGGTTCACAAATTGGCGGGAATGACTAAATTCCCCAGTGCGCTGCTATCGTTAATATACGTGGTGATGATCTTTTCAGGATGGTTTATCCTGGTCATTGCCGGACTTGGGATTTTGGATCATTGGATTGGCCTGCAAAGCCGCATGGACAGTCCTTCCGAAGACCCTTAACTTATAGACCGCTCCCAGAGGGGGCTGGAGATATAAAATGCAAGTAATCCTTTTAGAACGAATTGAAAAACTAGGCCAAATTGGCGACATCGTCACCGTAAAGCCTGGTTTTGCCCGTAATTTCTTGTTGCCCCGTGGAAAAGCACTGCGCGCGACAAATGCCAACAAAAAAGTTTTTGAATCCCAACGCGTTCATCTTGAAGCAGACAACCTAAAGCGTTGCGACGAAGCCAAAGCCGTTGCCACTAAAATGGAAGGCCTGACCATCAGCCTGATCCGTCAAGCTGGCGAAGCCGGTCAATTGTTTGGCTCTGTAAACGCTCGTGATATTGCCGCATCTGTAACAGCCGAAGGCTTTACCATTTTGCGCGGTCAAGTGGGCTTGGCTCATCCTGTTAAAAACCTTGGGTTATTTGAAGTTAACGTTCAACTGCACCCCGAAGTTTCAACAACCATCACCGTAAACGTTGCCCGTTCCGAAGAAGAAGCCAAAATTCAGGCTGAAACCGGACACGCGATGATGTCAGCGGATCAAGAAGAAGCCGCCGAAGCGGCTGCTGAACTTGAAGCTGTATTCGAAGAAGGCGCTGCCGAAGCGGCCGCTGAAGAATTGGCTGAAGGTGCTGAAGAAGCAACCGAGGAAGAAGCAACCGAATAGGTCAGCTTTTAAAACCTCTGTTTATCGATTAAAACGGCGTGCCTTTGTAGGTACGCCGTTTTTTTATGATCTGTTATTTAAGATTTGGATCTAAGTCCAGGTGTAGCTCTTCCAAAGCCAGGTCAATCATTTTTTCCCGACCATGGGTATACGGGGTAATGGTCGTATCCACGTTCAATATGTGATCATACAGCCAGTTTCGAATAAACAAGCGAAGTTCATCAAGGGTTTTAAGATTAGGGTCACTTTTCCAGCTCTCGGAAAGTTTGAAAATTTTCAGCAGCAGAGCTTCGTGAATAGCCTTGTGATTGTCATAATCACGATACCCACAAACCTGCATCAAGGTTTCTTCACGTTTGAAATGATAAACCGTGTAATCAACCAGATCGGTAATAACTTGGTGAACATCTGCATCCCCAATCGTTCGGGTTGAAACTTTGTTCAGTAAGGCGACAAGGCGTTGGTGATCGTTATCAATCATAGCAACGCCCACATGCATGGCTTCCGTCCAAATCAACGTGGTTTCATTCGATGCCAAGGGCAACTCGAACCAAAACGTACTGCCTTTTCCCAAGGCGCTCTCAAAGCCGATTTTCCCGGCCATGCGTTCCACCAATAGCTTGGTCACGGCAAGGCCCACCCCGGTGCCTTCTCGAGCCACCATAGGATCAGAATTCAGCCGATAAAACATTTGAAAGATATCATTTTGATCTTCGGCGGCGATGCCAATGCCCGTATCGCTGACCGAAACGCGTAAAAAGCCGTGCTCAGTTTGTTCACCTATAACAGTTATGCTTCCCTCATCATTGTTATATTTAACAGCGTTGTTCAACAGGTTGATCATAATCTGTTTAAAACGCCGCTGGTCAGTTCGCAAGGTGATGATCGGCCCAGCACTAACGTGATCAATGATCGAAATTTTACGCAGCACCCCAAGCGGTTCCATAATGCCAATACAGCTTTTAACCATTTCATTTGCATTCACTTTTTGAAGATTGAAACTGGTCTGGTTGGCCTCGGTCCGCGTCAAATCCAAGAGCTCGTTAATCAGGGCCAGAAGGTGATTGCCGCCATCGATGATGTAATTCAGATATTCTTTTTGCGGCTTTGAAAGCGGATTATCGTTGTCAATCTGCATCAACTGAGCAAACCCCAACACCGCATTCATCGGCGTTCGCAGTTCATGACTCATGGCGGCTAAAAAATCGGTTTTTGCTTTGTTCGCCGTATCTGCTGCGGCTTTCGCTTCCTGCAAGTCTTCTTCAACCAATTTGCGCTCTGTGATGTCCCTGGCACTGCCACGATAACCGATAAAGACATTGTTATCGTTATAAATTGGGATTCCACTGGTGTTGATATGGGTCACCTTGCCATCACTTTTGATCACCGAATATTCAAAATTTCGAAACGGCATATGAGCCTTCAAAAGTGCTTTGTGACGATCCCATTTWTCCAAAGATTCCGCTGGATCTGTAACATCCCAACGGCGTTGTCCTAATCGTTTCAGGCTTTCAAATTCCGCCGCGTCTTCAAATCGATCCGAAACAAAGGTAAAGCGAAGGTCAGCATCCATTTCCCAAAACCAATCCGAGGCCGAGTTTGCGAAATCTTTAAAACGATGTTCACTTTCTTTCAAAGCCCAATAAGGGCCTTTTAGATTGTGAACCGCAATCGCATGGAAGATAAACCAATAGGAAAATAGCTTAAAAATATGCCCGATAAGATTGGGAATCCCATAAATATTGACATAAACAGTGAGCATCAACCCGGCACACACCGTCATCACGATGGATGCGGCAATCAATGTTTTTTCTTCGGATCCAATGAACTTGCCTTGACGAAACAAAACGATCAAGGCCACAAGCAAAATGCCGTCAATGAAGTATTCGCTGTTCACCTTAAAGGCTGTCAGGCCAACGCCATCAACAAATGCAGTCGGAAAATAGCCGGACAGGACAAACAAGGCCAAACCGATACTCACGGCACCGAAGACCGAAATAAGCTTAAATTTGACAATATTTTTATGCGCAAAAAAGGGCGCTGCTAATAAAACAATAGATTCAAAATACCGGGTCGCAATTCCAAATTGTGCCGAAATATTTCCACTGTCATAGATAAGCAAGTTCATGCCCTTGTACACAAACGTGTGCATCAAATCGAGCGAGCCAACCCAAAAATAACCACAGGCTATAAATAGCAAAAATGAATTTTTAGAAAAATCATATGTTGACCAGGCAAAGGCGAACATAATGAAGGAAATCACAATTGCAAAAAGTTCAGCAAGGGTGTGAAATGTTAAAAAATTGTATTGTGAGACGGCGATTAAAACAGCACTCATCGCGCAAGGCATAGCCCATAAACGCCAGCTCAAGAACGGTTCCATCCATTTTCCTTGAATACTCAAACTCATCTCGTTCCAACCGCGTTTGACTGAATGTCCGCACTCGATGTCCGTATACCGACAATACAATAGTGTGAATATATAACGCTCTTTTGACAAGCTATATTCGCACACAGAAACACACTTATCGTATTCTATGTAATGTCTAAAACCAACGTGACCAATTTGGGAATATCAAACGGTTTGATGACATACGCCTCAAAGCCTGCCTTCATGCCTTTTTCAATTTCTTCGGGCATAGCGTCGGCTGTGACGGCTATGACCGGAATATGCCGGGTTTCTGTGTGCTTTTTCAGACGGGCTAAGGCGTCTAGGCCACTCATGCCGGGAAGATGCAAATCCATCAAAATGACATCCGGGAATTCTTTCATGATCTTTGCCAAACCAAGTTCAGCTGAGGTGGCTATTTCCAGTTTAAGGCCGGGAATTTCTTCTAAGATATTTTCCATCAAAACAGCATTGGTCGGATTGTCTTCGATATACAGAACCTTGCGGTCCTCTTTGATATGACGATCCGTTGGATATCTTTCTTTATGAACGACCTCTGAATTTGTGCTGTGTTGTGTTTTGATGAGGGGCAATTCAATGAAAAAAGTTGAGCCCTGCCCCTCTACACTGGTGAAATCAATGGTTCCGCCCATGGCTTCGACCAGACGTTTGGTGATGGTCAGGCCGATGCCTGTCCCGACAATTTCGGTACTTTCAGCACCCAAACGGGAAAACGGCAAAAACAGTTCAGACTTTTTTAATTCGGAAATGCCCTGTCCGGTATCCACGATAGAAATACGATGCATATTGTCGGCCACGTTCGCACTGGTGATGTGCACCGTGCCACCTTCGCGGTTGTACTTCACGGCATTGGACAGCAGATTGAACAAAACCTGTTTTAGGCGTCTGCGGTCGGCCCGAATCAGCACGTCAAAACAACCATCCCCATCCAAATTTACATTCAATTTTGTGGTGATCGGCGTGACCATCGTTAAGCATCCCCTGATCACCTCAAGGGTCTGTACGGGTTCAATGTCTAAGTCGACATGCCCGGCTTCAATCTGGGCCAAATTCAGGACTTCATTGATCAAATCCAACAGGTGCTCTCCCCCCTTGATGATTTGCTTGGTGGACTCTTGTTGTTTGGCCGTCAAGGGTTCTTTGGGGCTTAAATTCAAGACTTGAGCAAACCCCAAAATGGCATTTAGGGGGGTGCGCAACTCATGGCTCATGGACGATAAAAAGTTCGACTTGGCCTGATTGGCTTTGTCCGCTTTTTGCATAGCGGTGAGAAGCTTGGTCTTCGCAAGAACTTGGTCGGTAATGTCGGTCCCCGTACCCCGGTAACCTCTAAACATTCCTTCATTGTTAAAAATAGGGGTTCCGGCCGTAGACATATGAATAACACTGCCATCGGGGCGCGTTCGGGAATATTCAAAGCCTCGAAACGGCTGATGCGTTTTCAGAAACTGTATGTTTTCCAGTACTTTTTCATCACTAAGATCCACCCCTGTTTCTTCACAGCTTTTGCCAATCAAGCTGTGTTCGGGAACGCCACTAATTTCATGGTAACGGTTAGAAAAATAACTAAACCGTAAGTTTTCATCCATTTCCCAAAACCATTCCGCCGAAGATTGGGCAAAATCACGAAACCGTATTTCACTTTCTTGCAATTCATGTTCGGCCCGTTTGCGGTCGGTGATATCGATCAACATCGTTTGAATGCAGCTGATCTCACCTTTTTCATCAAAAATGGTCCGTGAATTGTTCAAAACAGAAATAAGTGAGCCGTCTTTACGTTTGATCTGATGTTCAGAATCAATAATTTCCTGAGCCAATTTCAATTTCGACTGCATCGAACTAAAGGCTTTAACATCCACGTCAACGTCTTTGAGTTTCAGCTCCAAAAATTCATCACGGGTATATCCCAAAAGATCCAGCCCCGCCTGGTTGCTGTCGACAAAGTTATGGTGGGCATCCAAAACAAAAATCGATGAAATCGAATTTTCAAAAATGCTTCGAAATTTCAATTCACTTTCATTCAGCACCATTTGGTCGTGTTTTTTGCCTTGACGAAAATAAATGATGACAAAAGCCATTATTAAAATGGCAAGGCTCAACAAAATTGTCGCCAGAATGTAATTTTTACGTTTCGGATGACTTGCCAACCAGCCAACTTTGGGGCTGGCATAAAGGATCCACACGCCATTGGGAACACTGACCATTAACGACACGGGATCTTTATCTAACTTAGCCAAATCCCCATAAAAAACGGCACCATTGAGGCCCAGCCCATCTTTACCCTGAATAGCTAAATCAAACTCGCTGTTCGGATTTGTGACCCCTGCTACCTCATATAAAGTCGACATCTGGATCACGCCAGAGACCAAGCCCCATGGCGTTTTTTTACCCGGTCCAACAAACACCGGAATTCGCCCGATAAGTCCCATCCCGCCTTGAACAAGTTTTACAGGCCCAGCCAAWGACGTCTTGCGTGTGSYCATCGCCCATTCAGCGGCCCTGCGCTGTCCGGGGTTTTTACGATAATCAAGGCCAATCGCTTTTTCATTACCCTTTAGAGGGTACATCAACCGAATAACCAAATTTGGCGCCGCTCCCACATTGCGCACCTGTGGTTGCGCGTCAATCAGATGCTTGGAAAAAGATGCGAATTCTTTTTGGCTGGCCGTCGGGTGGTCACTGATAAAGGCGGAAATTCCATTCACCACGCCCATGCTGTTGTTCACAGCGCCTTCTAATTTGGCRCGRACGGACGACATTTCGCTGATCACAAAGAGACGTTGTTCAGAGCGCAATTGCGACAGCGAGCTCTGCATCATATTTTGCACCAACACAAATATGACGGTTGAAAACAGTCCCGCCAAAAAGAGGGTGATTATGTTTTCAATAGCAAAAATATTTTTAACACTTAAACTCTTCATCGCGCGATTATGACGCAATCCCTTTCAGAAGCCGAGTTTTTTTTGAGTTCGCCATAATAAAAAAAGGAGAGCCAAAATCTGGCCCTCCCCTTTCAAAAGGCTATTTTTTGGAACCTTCGACGGACAGACCTAAGGCTGTCCAAGCTTGCATACCACCCCGGTAGTATTTTAACTTTTCTTCAGGGTAGCCCAAGTTTTTCAAGGAAAACTTAGCGTTTACAAACATACCCGGTGTTTGCCCACACCAAAAGCCATTGCAATAGCCAACCACGGTTTTGGCCTTTGAAAAATCAAGCGTGCCATCGTCGGCTTCGGTGACGCCAAAATGGTCCAACAGAGCAAAAATCGCAATTTCTTTGTCATCGGCAAATTCTGTAAACGCAACGTTGGTTGTACACGGAATACGAAGGTCGCGATGCCACCCCGGTGTTCGTGTATCAACAACAAAGATGCTTTCATCGGTGCTGGCTTTTTTCATATACGCGATGAATTCAAGCTCGCCCAAGGTTTCAATTTTCGCAGACAATGACATGGGCATGGGCCGACCGCGTGTTGTGGTTTCATACAGCACGTGAACCTTATTGCCTTTGGTTTGATTGCGTTCAATTGTACAAGTCGCACCGTCTTTTTCGATGTTAAAAGAGGTTTCGCCCTTTGCAATAAAACTGGCCGCTTGGGCTTGTGTGCCGCCAATCAGAATCATGGCCGCAAGGAATACATATTTAGACATAGCTTCACCTTTTCCTGTTTACATTCAATTCATTGGGGAAATTCAAAAAGACATTATCCAATGTTTTTGTGTTGTTTTAGCGATTATATGTACATATTTCCATATGTCAAAAACATATGGAAATTAAAGTAAAGGTTCGAGATTTTCACGTAAGGGGACGTCAATCCAAAATAAGCTGCCCTGATCTGGCGTGCTTTCAAAACCAATGTCTCCGCCCAAGACCTCAACCAATTGCTTGGTGATGGTCAGACCAATGCCTGTGCCTTCGATTGTGCCATTTTCACGGCCCAATCGTTCAAACGGAACAAACAAATTTGGTTGYTTTTCAAGGGGAATACCCACGCCCGTGTCGGCAATGCAAATGCGCACCATCTCATTGGATTGCGGCTTACACGTTAAGGTCACGGTACCGTTTGGCGTGTTGTACTTAACGGCATTYGACAACAAATTCAGCAGCACCTGTAACAACCGGGTACGATCCGTCCACAACAACGGTAATTCCTGTCCAACCGTTAAATCGATCAATTTTATGTCRTTTTTGTCTGCACGTGTTTTGATCATCTCCAAACCTTTATCGAAAACGGTGCGGATTTGCACGTGTTCAAAAGTCAGAGAAAGTTTGCCCATCTCAATTCGATTAAGTTCCAAAACCTGGTCAATTAATTCAAGAAGATGATAGCCCCCAGACAGAATATGTCTGACGTGTTTAAGGTGATCTGGGCCCAGCACCTCATCGCGGTTCATCTCCAAAATTTGGGCAAAGCCAAGGATAGAATTCATGGGTGTGCGCAATTCATGGCTCATGGATGATAAAAAGTCTGATTTGACCCGATTTGCCTTTTCCGCGCTTTCTTTCGCGCTCAACAAATCTTGTGTACGTTCTTTGACCCTAAACTCAAGACCCTCTTTATCTTCATAGACACGCGCGATCCGTCGCCCAAACACAGTCGCAATGATAATCGCGAAAAACAACGCTGGAACCAAAATGACAAGCTGGTTGCGCAGGGTCAGATAAAGGCGATCATTGATATTGCTCTGCTGAAAGGCAAGCACGATATATCCCATCATCTCGCGGTCTGACAAAACAACGGAATGACCAACCCAATGAAAATCACCGTCCATACTTTCCACAACAGCAAGATCCGACCTGGTTTGAATCATGTCTTGGATGAAGCTCAATTTGGGTTTTGAATTGCGTTTAGGGTTGTTTGTTGTCCCGTCCGTCAAAATCCGCCCCTGATCATCAAGAATCCAAGCCATCGTAATGTCTTTGTTCAACTTGATTGACGATACAATACGGCGTAACTCGGCAATATTGAGGTTATACAAAGGGGTTTCCGCTAAATATGCGGCTTCTTTTGCGGTGTCTTTTAACGCCTCCATACGTAATTCATGAACCGTCACGCGCTCTTCGTAAAAAGCCACGGCTGACAGTCCCACACCGATGAAAATGACCAACGACGATGCCAGAAAAATAATTTTAAGGTGCAGACTGAACTTCATACCAGACCTATTCAACCCCAAGGATGGTATTCAGATAAGGTTCGAATTTTTCGACTTCTCTCTGTAACTCATCCGGAATATCATCAAATTTAGAGGTCCGCTCAAATTGTTCAAGGGCTTTGCGTCCCTCAGGCGTTTGATGGGCGGTCTTCAAAATCGTTGAAAGGCGCGCCACAAGCTTAGCGTCCAGCCCCGGCCTGTTGCTGATCACATGATACGGCACATATGAAGTGGTATCGATCACCCTAAACGGTTTAATGGTCGTTTTGCTGAAATCCTTGAAGTCCTTTTCGGCCATGGCGGCGGCCTGTACATGCCCCCGTTCCAGCCATACTGCTTGGGATTCATTATCATAAGCCATCACATACCCAACCTCTCCCGGTGGGGTTGCTCTTCTAAAGCTCTTCAAACGTGTCATAACTAACCCTTGTTGGCGCAACACCAAGATGGGTAACATAAAGCCAGAGGTGGAAAACAGTTCTTCAAAAGCGATGATTTTCCCCTTCAAATCACCCAGTTTTGTGATATTGCTTTCTTCAAGCACAAAGATAACACTGCGGTATTTTCCTTGACCTTTTTTCCAGCGCCTCAACATAAACGTTGATCCTGAAAGCTTATTCACGGCCAGCGCCGTGACGGAACTGTCTATATACAAATCGGCTTGCTTAGATTTCAGCAACGACGCCATTTCGTTAATATCAGCCGCGATCACAACCTTAACCGTATCAATACCGTCACCTTTAAGTTGCCCCGCCAAAAAAATGGCAAACGCATTAAAAACACGCGTTTCTTCAACGGGAATGCTGCTGATCGTGCCGATCGTCAGGGTTTCGGCGCGAACAGAGCTCACAGCAACGAGTACAAGATTTATCGCAATCAAGATGCTCGCGCTAAGGATTTTAAAACCAGTCTTCATAATTTTATGTTTGTTATCTTCAGTGAAAGTATTGCACGTCTATGGATTGGGAAGGTCGTGTATCAAATCGATGACAATAACATTTTAGTTTTGTTTACGGCATTGCCAACGGCAATTCCAGCCAAAAAGTTGACCCCACCCCTTCTGCACTGTCAAAGCCAATGCGCCCCCCCAAGACATCCAGCAAATGTTGAGTAATGGTGAGGCCGATGCCGGTGCCTTCGATATTTGAATTTTCCGCACCCAAACGCGAAAAGGGTTGAAACAGGTCTTCTTGTTTGGCCTTTGGTATACCATGGCCGGTATCTGTAATGCTGATCCGACAAAACCCATTTTGAGCCAGTGAACTACCCACGGTGATTGTCCCGCCTTCACAATTGTATTTTGCGGCATTGGACAACAAATTCAGCAAAACCTGCTTAAAACGCATTTTATCGGTGTGCAGGCAGGTATCAAAAAAATCATCCACGTTCAGGGTTAAATTCAACTTGTCGAATGACGGAGCCAAAATGGACAGGCAATCGTCAAGCACCTCTTGGCTGTTCACGGGTTCGAGAAACAAATCCATTTGACCTGAATCAATTTTTTCCAAATTCAGCACATCATTGATCAAATTCAAAAGATGCGTGCCACCATTGACGATTTGCCGGGTCGAGGATTCTTGTTTCTGGGTTAAGGGCTCGTCCGTGCTCAATTGTAAAACCTGAGCAAAACCCAAAATGGCATTCAGCGGTGTGCGCAATTCATGGCTCATGGACGACAGAAATTCTGATTTTGCACGGTTTGCGGCCTCGGCTTCTTCCTTGGCGCTCAACAAAGCCTTTTGTGCTTGTTTTCGTTCCCCAACTTCCTTTGTCAATTTTGCGGTGCGTTCTTCGACGGTGCCTTTAATGATGGCATTTTGCACACTGATGGCACCGATGGAATACATGATCAAAAGCGTGATGATCAGACCGACAAATTGGATCGCCGTCACACTGGCGGTGGGGGCTCCCCCTCGATAATCTTTAGTGATATCCCAATTATAATTCCACCGGGCTTGGCCTCTGGTGATGCGGATGGTGACCGTTTGCAAAGCTTCTGGTCCGGCCTCTAAGCTTCCATAAATCGGGTATTCAAAAGTATCAGCCCGCGCATCATTATCACGTTCCGACAAACGCAGGATTAAGCCTTGAGGGACGTGGTTCGCCATAAGATCGCCAATCATTTCGGTCAAGTTCACCAAGCCGACTAGCACGGTATCATTGTTGATTTGATTGGGAATACCAATACCCACCAAGCTATACAAATCCCCATTTGCATCGGAAAAAGCGGGCCCCATAACGGCTTTACCCGGTACTTGGTTGGCGGTTCTCGCAACCGTTCCCATGCCCGCCATCGTCAGCAAATCAATAGACGGGCGCAACACACCTTCGGCGTTTGAAGAGTTGACCACCACCAAATGGTCATAGGTATAAGCTACGCTTTTCGAAGCATCCAAAGCATGGCTTAAGGATTGCCCCAGAACTTGTTCCATATTATGGCGTTCAGGCCGTAATATACGTTTGACGATGGCGACCGAGTCCAAAGAAAACTCAGAGCTCCACTCTTCGGCACGCCACACCATGTCGTCAAATTCTTCGGCGGTAATTTTCTGAGGATCGCGAAAGCCTTGAGCCAGACCGCTCATAATGGTTTCCGATTGCGCCAACCAGCTCTGGGCCGCAATGGTCGCCGCCGCAACGTCAAGTTCGGCCTGTTTGGTCCAACTTTGAAGGGCACTGTCTTTAATGCGCCCACCGACCGCTAGCGTGCCGACGGCACCAATCACCCCCACGGCCAAAAGCACCAAAAGGTTAAGCATACGCAAATGCTTGAATATATAGGAAAACCTGACCATAAGCCCTCTGCATTCACAAAGCCCACCATGACGGACTCCGTGTGTAAATCACTTCAAATTATATCGTTATTCGAGGGCTAATAAAAGTGTGCTGACAATAAATGACTTTATTCACGCTATTCACGCTATTCACACCCTGTGGATAACGTGTTAATGGCGTACATTCCTTTTCATGACAAATAATGATGATATTCCAGATGGCATTCCAAAGGCCGAAGACGGCGATCCGGGTGCTCAAGCCTCGGACGCTGGACCCATTGATATGGACCCGTATGAAGACGCCGCAGTGATGGCCGATGCTCCGGTTGCCGATGCTCCAACTCCCGATGCCCCGGTTGCAGATGCTCCCGCCCCCAAAGCCTCGCCGGCCAAAAACAAGCCTGCGGATTACAGCGGCGCGGAAAAAAGCATGCTCGCCTCGTTGCGCACCCTGCCCCACAATGTCGAAGCGGAAAAGGCTTTGCTGGGTGCGATTTTCACCGACAACCGAGCCTATGAACGGGTCAGTGAATTTCTGCGCGCCGATCATTTTTCAATTCCCGAACACGGCAAAATATTTGATGCCATTCAGTTGTTGCTGGAAAAAGGCCAAATCGCCAACCCGGTGACCCTGTCTGGATTTTTTGAAGGCAACGACGATCTGGTCAGCCTTGGTGGCAAAACATATTTGGCCGAATTGGCGGCGAGTGCCGTAACCATCATCAACACCGGCGAATACGGCCGTATTGTTTATGATTTGTATATGAAGCGGGAATTGATCCAGCTGGGCACCGAAATGGTCAACGATGCTTATGACCAAGGCACCCAAGACACCGCCACCCGACAGATCGAAAAATCAGAACAACAGCTTTATGATCTGGCCACCCAAGGCGACATCGAAGGCGGCTTTCAAGATTTCCGCACCGCCGTTGTAGAAGCCGTCAAAATGGCTGAAAACGCCCATAAACGTGACGGAGCCTTGGCCGGTGTATCCACAGGCATGAAGGATTTAGACACCATCCTTGGTGGATTGCATCCATCCGATCTGTTGATCTTGGCGGGACGTCCTTCTATGGGTAAAACCGCATTGGTCACCAACATTGCCTATAACGCCGCGTATTCGTACCACAAATCCAATGGCGAAGACGGAGCCGTCGTGGGCTTTTTCTCTTTGGAAATGTCGTCGGAACAGCTGGCCGCTCGTATTTTGTCGGAACAGGTCGAAGTTTCGTCCAACAAAATGCGCAAAGGTGAATTGGCCAACGATGAATTCACCCGTTTGGTGGTCGCCAGTCAGGAACTGCACCGCATTCCGATGTTTATTGACGATACACCCGCGCTCACCGTTTCGGCGCTCCGCACCCGCGCCAGACGCCTCAAACGTCAACATAACCTTGGCCTGATCGTGGTGGACTATTTGCAGCTGATTTCCCCGCCGCCCGGATCATCGGACGGTCGTGTGAACGAAGTTTCCGAAATCACGCGGGGTTTGAAAACCTTGGCGAAAGAACTCGCCATCCCTGTGATCGCCTTGTCCCAGCTGTCGCGGGCCGTGGAAAGTCGTGATCCTCCGCGCCCACAATTGGCAGATTTGCGGGAATCAGGTTCGATCGAGCAAGATGCCGACGTGGTGATGTTTATTTACCGTGAAGAATATTATATGGAACGCAAAAAACCATCGCGGCGCATGGACGAAGACGAAAGCAAATATTTAGACCGTGAAGCCCGTTGGCAGGAATCGTTAGAATCCGTGCGCGCCACCGCAGACGTGATCATTGCCAAACAACGTCACGGCCCCATCGGCGATGTGAAACTGGCGTTTATCGGCGAATTCACCCGCTTTGCCGATTTGGACATCCATCATCCGGCCTACGAAGGACCTTAACCGACATGAGCCCGTCTCAGTCCCCAGAAGCCTTACGTGCGGGTGCCATTCTGACCATCGATCTGGACGCCTTGGTCAGCAATTGGCGATTGTTTCAAGATATGGCGGAACAATCGGGGGCGATTTCCGGGGCCGTGGTTAAAGCCGCTGCCTATGGGTTGGATGTGAGCCGAATTGCTCCGGCCTTGTTAAACGCAGGGTGTCAGACCTTTTTTGTCGCCACCATTTCCGAAGCGATCCAATTGCGCGCCATCATCGGCCCTGCCCCGTCCATCCATGTGTTTTGCGGGTTTTTGGATGGCACCGGACCTGACTTTGTCACGCATAATCTGGTTCCGGTTCTCAATAGCCTCGACCAAGTCACCGCTTGGCGAGATTTTGACAAAACCATGCCCTGTGACCTGCACATCGATACGGGCATGGCGCGGTTGGGCCTTGAAATTTCAGACGTTCAACAGCTGGTTGGTGATCTCAACATCGACATCGTGCTCAGCCATTTGGTGTCCGCCGAAGACTCAGATGCGCCGATAAATGCGCGCCAATTGACGGCTTTTAAGTCTGTCCTTGCCCAAATCAAAGCCCGGCGCATCTCGCTTGCAAATTCATCGGGCTCATTTTTAGGCACGGATTATCATTTTGATGTGTTGCGCCCCGGTGTGGCTTTATATGGTGCCAATCCAACACCAAACAAGCCCAATCCCATGACCCAAGTGATTCGTTTGCAAGGCCGCATTTTACAGGTGCGCACGCTGACAAATGCACAAAGTGTTGGCTATGGTTCGACCTATCAGGCATCAGTGGGGGCAAAAATCGCGACCATTGCGGTCGGTTACGCGGATGGTTTCCTGCGCAGTCTCTCTAATGCTGGATTCGTCTATTTTGGCGAGCATAAGGCGAATATCGTTGGGTGCGTGTCGATGGACCTGATCACCGTTGATGTCACCAACATCCCGCAAGCCCTCATACTTCCGGGCCAAATGGCCGACTTAATTGGGCCGAACAACCCAATTGACGATGTTGCTGACAAAGCTGGCACCATAGGGTATGAATTGCTAACTCAATTGGGAACACGCTATCATCGTGTTTATACGGGGCAAACGGGAAAGACTTAATGACTATGAATCCATTTCAACCCATCGGACGGGCCCTTTTAAACCTGTTCGCCGTGATCGGGCGGATTTCTACGTTTGCGGGATCGGGCATGATGCATGCCGTGCGTCCGCCCTATTACCCCCGCATTGTGTTGCGCCAAATGGTCGATATCGGATTTTACTCGCTTCCCGTTGTGGGTTTGACCGCGGTGTTTGCGGGCATGGTTTTGGCTTTGCAAAGTTACACCGGATTTTCTCGATTTTCTGCCGAAGGCGCGATTGCCAACGTGGTGGTGCTTTCCATCACCCGTGAACTGGGGCCTGTGTTGGCCGGATTGATGGTGGCCGGGCGCATCGGCGCTTCGCTGGCCGCCGAAATTGGCACCATGCGGGTCACCGAACAAATTGATGCCCTGACCACATTGTCCACCAACCCGATGAAATATTTGGTTGCGCCGCGCCTGATCGCGGGCCTCACCATGTTCCCTATTTTGGTGTTGATTGCCGACATTATTGGTGTGTTTGGCGGCTATATCGTGGCGGTTTACAAACTGGGCTTTAACGGCGCCAACTACATGCAAAAAACCATGGATTTCCTGACCTTCGAAGACGTCCAGTCCGGTCTGGTCAAGGCCGCCGTATTTGGCTTTATCGTGGCCTTGATGGGGTGCTATCACGGATACAATTCCAAGGGCGGCGCCCAAGGTGTGGGCATGGCCACCACCAACGCCGTGGTTTCATCATGCATTTTGATCTTGTGTTCAGATTACGTGCTGACCGAAATGTTCTTTTCGAAATAAGGATGAATTGATGGGCAATACGCCAAAAATCGAAATGCGCGGCATCTGTAAAGCCTTTGGCAAAAAAGTCGTGTTGAGCGGTGTTGACCTGGACGTTGGCGTCGGCGAAAGCGTCGTCATTATTGGCGGGTCCGGCACCGGAAAATCAGTCACGCTGAAATCTATCTTGGGCCTTTTGACCCCCGACAGCGGCACCGTCAAAGTCGATGGTGAAAACGTCATTGGCATGGGTGCGGCCGACCGTGAACGCATCAACCATCAATTCGGCATGTTGTTTCAGGGCGGAGCGTTGTTTGATTCCCTGCCCGTCTGGGAAAACGTCACGTTTGGCCTGTTGGCGGAAAAACGCTGTACCCGCGAAGACGCCCCTGAAATCTCCATCGAAAAACTCGCCATGGTCGGCCTAAACGCCGATGTGGCGTATTTGATGCCGTCGGAACTGTCCGGCGGCATGCAAAAACGGGTCGGTTTAGCGCGCGCCATAGCGTCCGATCCCGAAATCATCTTTTTCGACGAACCGACCACGGGTCTGGACCCCATTATGGCCGACGTCATCAATGATTTGATTGTTAAAGTCAGCCGCGAAGTCGGCGCCACCGCGCTCAGCATCACCCACGACATGGCCTCGGCCCGCAAAATCGCCGACCGCATCGCCATGCTATACGAAGGCAAAATCATCTGGCAAGGCCCGGTCGCCGACATCGACCATTCCGGCAACGAATACGTCGACCAATTCATCAACGGCCGCGCCGAAGGGCCAATTCAAATGGCGGTGCGGGCTTAAAACCATGCCCCATCTCATCATCGAATACGCAGCCCCCCTCGCCGAGGATATAAATATCCAAGACTTAGTCGAAGCCGTTTTTACAGGCGCGGTTCAGTCCGGCCTGTTCAACACAAAAGCCATCAAAGCCAGAGCCCACGCCTGCGACAACTATTGGGTCGGCGGCACCAAACAAGCCTTTGTTCATGTGGAAATCAAACTGCTGCCGGGCCGCAACAATGATCAAAAGAAAGATTTGACCCAGCGCGTCTTCGATCAAGTCTCAGCTCACGTCAAAGACGACGTGGCGATCAGCGTGGAACTGAACGACCTAGACGCCAATTGCTACACCAAACACAGCTAGATTTTTGAACTGTCCGGCTCTTGGGTCGCCGGTGGTTGTTCGTTTTTTTGTACGCGCTTGATCAAGATATCGCCGTTGGGCAATACAACAGGCATTTCGTATTGGGGGATCGACCTGAGCACCAGACCTAAGATGTTGGTCAGGTTTTTCGCCGCTTCTTCCATGGCTCTGGTCGCTTTATCAATTTCAGCATCTTCCAAGGCCAAGGGGTTTTCGGCGTGTACCGAAAGCGGGGCCAAGGTCAGCATGGCGATGAGCATCAAACGTTTCATGGTTGAGCGTCCTTTACAGAATCAATTCAAATCAAATTTGGCCAATTCTATCGCTTCCCCAGCAAAACCACACGGCATATTTTAACTTGTTCTGGCGTCTGCGCGTTCCCATGTTTTGAGGGGTAGGAATAGTGGGAGCAATAGTGGGAGGAGTACTATTATGAGATATCCAACAGAAAGTCTGGAGGGCTGGAGCGAGCTTGAAGAGTCCAACGCCATCCATAAAGTATTTAAATTTAAAGATTTTAATGCGGCTTTTGCGTTCATGACGGCGTGCGCCTTAAAAGCCGAAAAAATGAACCATCACCCCGATTGGTCAAATGTCTATAACACCGTCGACGTCACCCTGACCACCCACGACGCGGGGGAAGTCACGCCTAAAGACGTTGAGCTGGCTCGATTTATGGATGCGCACAGCTAACACAAAAAAAACCACCCGGGAGGGAACCGGGTGGTTTTTTGGGCTTGTTTTGAGTTACTTTGAAAAACTTAAACAGGCGAATTCTTAAACAGGTGCGTACATTGAATTGTTAACATAAAAATCTGAAAATACTGTGATTTTGGTCACACCAGCGGCGGCGAGAACGGCTCCTGCGGATGCGGCGTATTTGATAGGGGTTGATGTCAAATACGAGTGTTCCCCGCGGTTTTCCTGAGAACCTTTCGCAACCCACATGGCGAGTGCGGCCAAGAAAAGAGAACACGCCAAACCCAATAGATATAGATTTCCGGTAATGTGCATAATTATTCTCCTTTCTTCAGTGGTGCTGACCGCATTTGCATCTTGTTGAACTCTTTATAAGTGAACAGCCTTGAACCAATCCTGAAGCAACCATTCAGTTTGCGTTCAGTCAATAAGCATTGGCGTGAAGGGTGGTGCTAAAGCTTGTGATGCACCCCCGAATCCCGCTAAAACATCCCTATTCAAAAATCGAATTGGGAAACACCCGTGGCCAAGGCTAAAACACAGTTTATCTGCCAAGAGTGCAATGCTGTTCACAACAAGTGGAACGGCAAATGTGATACCTGCGGCGCGTGGAATACGTTGGTGGAACAGGCCCCCGTTGAGGCCACGCCCAAAGGACTAAGTGCTAGTAAAGGCCGGAAAATTCAGTTTGTCGGACTGGAAGGCGAAGAAAAAAGCCCGCCCCGCCGCCTCACCAACATTGGCGAATTAGACCGCGTATTGGGCGGTGGCTTGGTCGCCGGGTCCGCCATTTTGGTCGGTGGCGATCCGGGCATCGGCAAATCGACCATTTTAATGCAAGCCGCCGCGCGGCTGTCCGAAGGTGGACGTGTGGCGTATATCAGTGGCGAAGAATCCGTAGAACAATTGCGTTTGCGCGCCAGCCGTTTGGGTCTGGATAAATCCGGCGTTCAATTGGCGGCGGCGTCCAACGTGCGCGATATCATCACAACGTTAGAGGCCGATCCCCCCGCAGTCGCCATTATTGATTCCATCCAAACCATGTTTGTCGACAATATTGAAAGTGCGCCGGGTTCGGTATCACAAGTGCGCACCAGTGCTCAGGAACTGATCAAGTTGTCCAAACGCAGGGGCTTTCCGGTGATTTTGGTCGGTCATGTCACCAAAGACGGGCAAATTGCCGGACCGCGCGTGCTAGAGCACATGGTCGATACTGTGCTGT
The DNA here is from genome assembly GCA_002732845.1 of Rhodospirillaceae bacterium. Lineage (GTDB taxonomy): Bacteria > Pseudomonadota > Alphaproteobacteria > Rhodospirillales > Magnetovibrionaceae > JANLGW01. The sequence continues at coordinate 3,874 of NVSZ01000019.1, read as the reverse complement.
ATTTCGAAGGTGATCGCAGTCACCAATTTCGCATCCTGCGCGCGGTCAAAAACCGCTTTGGCGCCACCGATGAAATTGGCGTGTTTGAAATGTCTGATTGTGGGCTGTCCGAAGTCACCAATCCATCGGCTTTATTCCTCAGCGACCGAGAACAAGAAGTCAGTGGTTCCGCCGTGTTTGCGGGCATGGAAGGCACGCGCCCCATGCTGTTAGAAGTCGAGGCTTTGGTGTCTCCGTCCACCTTAGCCACGCCGCGCCGCGCCGTGGTCGGTTGGGACAGTTCCAGATTGGCGATGATTATGGCGGTCATCGAGACACGGTGCGGGGTTGCCATCGGCACCAACGATGTGTACTTAAACGTCGCGGGTGGCATGCGGGTGAATGAACCGGCTTGCGATTTGGCGGTGGCTGCGGCATTACTGTCTAGCCTGAGTGGAATATCGGTTCCCGAAGGCAGTATGTTTTATGGTGAAGTCGGGTTATCCGGCGAAATTCGTGCGGTCAGCCATGCCGAAGGACGCCTGAAAGAAGCCGCAAAACTGGGTTTCAAACGCGCCATTATCCCCAAACGTCGGGGCAAGGCAAAGTCAGGAACCGAAGGCTTGAACATTAACGAACTTGGACATTTGGCCGAACTGGCTTTGATGTTCGATACAGAAGGTTAAAAACGGTCATCTAAGCCATGCATTGGATCGACATTTTCGTCATAGGTGCGCTTTTAATATCCGGAGCTTTTGGATATTCGCGCGGCTTTGTACACGAAATCTTGTCCATCGCCGGATGGATCGGGGCCAGTTTTGCCAGTTTGTACGGAACGCCGGTCCTCAAACACTTTATGATCCCGTTTATTGGCGATGAATGGCTGGCCGCCTTGGTCACCGGGATTTTAATTTTCATCGGCACRTTGATCATTTTATCGCTGACCACCCGGCAAATATCTAAGGGTGTCAAAGAAAGTGCCCTCGGTGCCTTGGACAGAGCCTTAGGCTTCTTGTTTGGTTTGGCGCGCGGTGCTTTAATTGTATGCTTGTTATGGATTGGTTACGCATGGACGTCGCCGCCCGTGGACGGGAAACATCCCGAATGGGTTTATATCGCGCGCACCATGCCGTTGATTATACAAGGCGCTGATTTTTTGAAATCTTTGGCGCCTCAAACCCAAACCGATCCGAATGCACCAGCATCGAAGACGTCGAATTCAATATTAAAAGATGGCCGCACCCTTTTGGAAAAAGCCACAGACTTTAAGCCTAAAACCCCCACCGACCCCGGCCAAAATGGCTATGGTCGCAAAGAACGCTCCGAAATGGACCGTTTGTTCGAAACCAACCAGTAACGGAATTTAAAGACCATGGACCCGCTCGCCCAACACAGTTCTGAGACCCGCACCGTCTCCCCCCTTGATGACGATCATTTCCATGATGAATGTGGTGTTTTTGGAGTTTTTAATCACCCTGATGCGGCGGCTTTAACAGCGCTGGGTTTGCATGCTTTGCAACACCGTGGACAAGAAGCGGCGGGCATTGTGTCGGATGATGGCGATATTTTTCACAGCCACCGCGCCTTGGGCAGCGTTGGCGATAACTTCAACACCGAAAATGTCATTGATCGCCTCAAAGGCTCGCTCGCCATTGGTCATGTACGTTATTCCACGGCGGGTGGATCAACCGCCATGCGCAACATTCAACCCCTGTATGCCGATTTGGTGTTTGGCGGTTTTGCCATCGCCCACAACGGCAATTTGACCAATGCCCGCACCTGTCGCCGCGACTTGGTTGAACGGGGCTGTATTTTCCAATCCACATCCGATACCGAAACCATTTTGCATCGGATCGCCACCAGCCGCCACCGCAAGGTTATTGATCGTTTTATCGATGCCTTGCGCGGGGTTACCGGGGCCTATTCGTTGGTCGCCCTGACCCGCCAAAAAATGTATGGCGTGCGCGATCCTTTTGGCGTGCGGCCTTTGGTTTTGGGGCGTATTGGCGACGGTTGGGTTTTGGCTTCTGAAACCTGTGCTTTGGATATTATTGGCGCTGAATTTGAACGCGATATCGAACCCGGCGAAATGGTTATCATCAGCGAAGACGGGGTCAAAAGTTACAAACCCTTTGCCCCGGTTGAGCCTAAATTCTGTATTTTTGAATACATCTATTTTGCCCGCCCCGACAGTGTCATCGGTGATCGCAATGTATATTCCGTGCGCAAGCAAATCGGTGCCGAACTGGCGCGCGAAAGCCATGTTGATGCCGATATGGTGGTTCCGGTTCCCGATTCCGGTGTTCCGGCGGCGATTGGTTATGCGGCTGAATCCGGTATTCCCTTTGATCTGGGCATCATTCGCAGCCATTACATGGGGCGCACCTTTATTCAGCCGTCCGACAAAATTCGCAACTTAGGGGTTAAGTTAAAACACAACGCCAATCGGTCTTGGGTGAAGGGCAAACGCATCATTTTGGTCGATGATTCCATCGTGCGCGGCACCACATCCCTTAAAATTGTCGAAATGATGCGCAACGCCGGGGCCAAAGAAGTGCACATGCGCATTTCCAGCCCGCCCACCACGCACCCTTGTTATTACGGCATCGATACGCCCAACAAAGACAAACTGATGGCGCACCGTATGAGCGTTGAAGAAATGGCGAAGCACATCGGTGCGGACAGTTTGGCGTTTATCACCCACGATGGCCTGTATCGTGCCGTGGGTGAGGAAAAACGCAATAGCGAATGCCCGCAATTTTGCGATGCCTGCTTTACCGGCGATTATCCTATTCCTTTGGTCGACAAAGATGGTGACCCCGGCCCGGAACAGCTCACCTTATTGTCCGAAGGCTAAGGATGTCCAACAGCAAAATCTTAGAAGGCCGCACGGCCCTGATCACCGGCGCATCGCGCGGCATTGGGCGCGCGGTGGCGTTGCATTTTGCTGAACAAGGCGCACACGTGATCATCACGGCACGCAGCCAAGGCGCTTTGGAAGACTTAGACGACGAACTGCAGCGCTTGGGCCATTCGGCCACCTTGGTGCCGTGCGATTTGTGCGAACCCGGCATCACCGACAAAATCGCCGACGAAATTCTTAACCGCTATAAAAAATTAGATATCTTGGTCGGCAATGCGGGCATTTTAGGCGAGCTAGACTCCATCGCCGAAATTGATCCCGAAGACTGGCAACGCGTGATCGACATCAACCTCACCGCCAATTGGCATTTGATCCGGTCTATGAATTCCTTGTTAAAGGCGTCTGATGCGGGGCGCGCAATCTTTGTCAGTTCATCCGTCGGCCATCAGGCGCGCGCCGGGTGGAGCACTTATGCGGTCTCAAAGGCCGCCTTGGAAATGACCGCCGGAATTTACGCCGAAGAATGCAAAGACTCCAATATTTTGGTCAACATGATCAACCCCGGCGGCACCCGCACACAAATGCGCGCCGCCGCCATGCCCAAAGAAAACCCCACCGATGTGAAGACCCCAGACTCGATCAACCACCTGTTTTTAGAGCTCGCGTCGCCCGCCTATACCAAAACCGGACAGATGATCGAAGCCGAACAGGAATTGGCCACGGGGCACACCACCTACGCCCTATAAAAATATTTCCACCTTCCCCACCGGCGCAATTGACAACAGATCGTCATGCGCTTACATCCACTTCTGTACTCATTAAAAAATCTACACTCGATCTAAAAAGGAAAGACTATGAAATCCGAAGACCACAGAAAAGTCGCTCAATGGCACCTCAAACAAGCTGAATTACACGACAGTGTAAACGGATACGCTTGTGGCTGCCCCGCCGACGAACAAAGCGCTCGCATCATCAAAATCGTTGATTCCGGTGCCATCGAAGAAGAAAACGAATGCTCATTGGCATAATTTT
>NVSZ01000018.1 GCA_002732845.1 Rhodospirillaceae bacterium | reverse complement strand
CAACGCCCATTAATTTCAGAGCGGCAACCTGGTCTTCCATCAACGCCACCAAAGGCGACACCACCAAAGTCAGCCCGCCTTTCAGCAGGGCTGGAATTTGAAAACACAAAGACTTACCAGAGCCCGTCGGCATAACCGCCAAAGCATGCTGATCCGCCAACAAGCACTCCACAACCTCAATCTGGCCGGGGCGAAAGTTGTCGTATCAAAAGATGGTTTTAAGAATCTGTTTGGGCATGCGGCACTATAACAGGTGTTGCACTTTGCACCAAAATTCACCAAAAACCTCAAACTAAATAGTCAGGAAGAGGGGCAAAATCAGCTCATATCTGATTTATGTGGTGGGCGGATGTGGAAACATTAAAATCCTTTATATTCCATAAATAGGAAAATTAGCTTTATTGTATGATTATTTGTGCTATCGTTATGAAATTGAAGTGCCCGCGTTTCGCATGATCATCTATCGATCTTGAAACGTGAACGGGGCCGTCCGGCGGTAAAGTTAATGCTGAACAGGGCGATAACCCGTTTTCCCCGTATGAAAATGCCGGGGTCACAGAAGCGGTGGCTAACACTTTCCCACAAATTTGTTTTAACCGGCGCACGCCGGAAGGCCGCTTTTTAAGCGTGCCCTCTATCGCGTGTCCATTATATGGAGAAATCCAATGTACGATCTTTTTAAATTGAAGTCGCCGATCGGGCGGTCTTACAATACAGATCCCGAAGATGTGCGCAAAACGAAAAAAGCCCTGTCTGATTTAGGCTATTATGAAGAGCCGGATTTCGGCATTACGCCCTATCCCAATACTTCAATGATGAACGGATTAGAGAATTTTCAACGTGATTTTGGTTTGCGTCTGGACGGTGTGATGAAACCGGGCGGGGAAACGGCTCAGATGTTGGGATCGGCTAATCACATCAATGCTCAAAATTTGCAAAGTTTGGGTCGAAACGGTGATTCTATTCTTGCCCACATCACTCCCGGTGAAGCCAGGTTGTTAAAACGAAAATGCCGGGCTGGCACGATTAATCCTAAAACTGGACTGCTGGAGTTTTCCAAAGAAAGCAATAAGGAGGGGGAATATATCTGGCGGACGGAAGGTGATTCGAAAGTCCGCTCATCTCATGCGGAACGAAATGGTAAGACCTTTTCATGGGATAATCCACCTGAAGGCGGCCATCCTGGCGAGGCAGAAAATTGCCGCTGCACGGCGGAAGCTGTGAAGAAGCCTACTTGCTTAATTGAAAAGCTGGAGTTTGAGAAGATAGCTCAAAAGCTTACACCCAAAGAAGCCGAATTGGGTGAAGTGGAAAGAAGAATAAATAATATAAACTTGAAAATCGAAGACAATTACGATGACATAGCCCTTCTTGAAGAGGCTGAGTATTGGCTGACAATTGGTAGTTCATTAACAAAAGCCAAAAACCGTTATGCCAAAGTAGCTGGGTATGTTTCTGAATTAACCCTAGGCATGATAAAGGCTAAGATTTATGAAATTGAAGCTGAACTGAAAACGAATATAGCCAAGCTTGAAAATCTTGCAAAAGAACGATCCAAATTGGAAAAGGAAGTTCAGAGCCTTAAAAATCGAGAACAAATTGCTCAGCAGGCTTATAATAAATGTTTGGGAAAATAATTCACCAGACAGCACATGACACTCTCAGCAAAAAGTGCTGGGAGTGTCATGGCTTTAGTTCTTTATAGACGGTGAATTTCCGAATGGTTTTTGCGAGTAAGTAATGCATGAAAAGTTTGAATTCATTTTCAGGGGTCGTGGCATCTGGATCAGGTCTATAACGATCTGCACGGCTTGACCCAGACTTAATGTAGTGCTTTGCCGCAAGTTCACGCAAATCGCTAGGAGCCATTTTATCAAGCTCCCTTGCCCATGCTAAAGCCTCCAAAATTCTCTTGCTTTCAGGATTTGGGCATATTTGGCCCGTTTGGAGAACATCATTGATATAGCGGGCCGCGTCTTTTTGGAACAGAGAGGCAAGAGCATCGTCTCTTCTTCGAAGCAGTTCTCCGTTTAAGCCTCTGCTTTGCGGGAAAATTTTATCAATGGCCCGGTGGTAATTGCATTTGCGGTGTATAAATTCATCGTTGTTCATTCCCAGTGGCCGGATTTGACCATCAATGGCAACAATTTCCCAGTAAGGAATTCCGGCGGTTCGGGTAACCAGTTCACGTTCAACGGAAATATAGGTTTTGTTATTCGTTCTTTGAGGTAGGCCTTTGAATTTTTTGGCAAACATTGCCACTTCCTGATCAGATAATGGATCAGGAATTTTATCTGTCAAAGGCCGAAAGGACGGAGGTATGTTAATGTCAGTCAAATCAAGGTCATCATGATAATGAGCAAAATGAGCCAAACTCCATCTCTCACGTTCGTTCATTTCTTCCAGCAACTGATTCAGTGATTTTTGTGTAATGAATGATGTATCAACATTTTTCTGTTGTGCTCGTTTTAACCAATACCAAGCTTCCCCCCGATCCTTATCTAAACCGTCACCTGTCATCAGGCGTCGGGCCGCCTCTAAAATCGCGGGCATGYATCCTCTTTCTGGGAGGCCCCTAAAGAAAAATTCTGAAAACTCGCCATCACTCGTTTCATATCCCTGAGCCCGATTAAATTCGGCTGGGGCATATTTATGATCCGTTGCCCATATACGAAGATAAAGGCCAATCRWTGAGGCATGCCCTTTATCATTTTGAGCTGAATAGTATTTAGCCTGACGGTAAAGTTCGCCCATATCACCCTTGAATAAATCACGGACCCATTCTAGCTCGGTAACAAAATATTTTTGGGCGAGAGGTAATCGTGACATATCAATTTTTTTGGCTCGGCGAATAAGTTCATCAATGCATAGAGCGTGGGTCACACCGAATTTTCGAGCACGTAAGTTGGGTTGATAGGGGTAAAATTCAGTTTGCAAATCAAACATGCCGACTTCATGTTTGACAACCTTGCTAAGGTCTTCCTGACAGGGCTCTTCAAAAAAATCACTGGCCAATGCGGGCTGTATTGAAAAAAGGATCATGAGGAAGATGAGCCTCAACATATGTCCATCCCATTAACTTGTTTGCGTGAATGCTAAAACAACCATAAGGAAGAAGGTTGAAAAAGGGAAGGAGCTACTAATCCTGTTAAATTTTTTTGAAACCTGTAAAATATTTCATTGTATTGAGATAAATATTCCCTGTTCATTATTTAGGGAATTTGATGAAACAGGCACGGAGCTCTCGGATTGTGAGGGCGCGATCTGTTATTCAAGTAAAGAAAGCAAGAAATTCTCTGTATTTTCCCTGTAAATCAGGGAATTCAGCAGAGACCCATTCGCTTCAGACTGCGTGCTCCACCATTCGCACTCCACCGAACCCNMAGNCCARACYATAYWTGCCRCCAAACCCCGNWGTKSCGKGNNGCWTWRRMGNGMTTNNCKATRWGYAKARWCMSTNKAGCKKGRRAYSAAAACGGAGCATGTGACATAACTGTCAGCACCATCATCAAACAAACGCGTGGAAAACGGTTGCTTGCTGGAGTTGCCGTGGCCGTTGTTATGTTTGTCGCGCTGGGTTCCGTCACGGCATTGTGGGTTAACCCATTCTTCGTTCGCATGACTCCGGCGGGGGGGTGGGAGATCAGTCTGTTGGCTCTGCTGTCGTTTCTCAGTGGCCTCTATGTTGTGATCCGGCGCCCCTTCTGCTCTAACAAAACCGTAAGCGCCGGTGGTGTACTTGGGTTTCTCGGTGTTGCGTGTCCGGTCTGCAATAAAATACTGCTTGTTATTTTTGGCAGCGAACTTCTGCTTAGCTATTATGAACCTGTGCGCATTTACATGGCGATCATCGGTGTATTGATCGCCCTGTGGGCATTGTCAAGAGAATGGCGATATTATACCAGAGTTGAAGCAACTTGAGTCTGGCATTGGTTTTTGCAGAGCCAATATGGTCAAACTAAAAGGCGCTGATCTTAGTTTGTGATGACAATGTCACCCTTCATTCCCGCCTCATAATGTCCGGGAACATTGCAGGCAAATTCGATCTTTTCTGGACCTTTGAATTTCCAAATCAATTCTTTGGTTTGAAGATCAGCAACAGATATAGAATTCGGTTCGTGCATTTCCATGGACATGCCCATCTCCGCTTGTTGCGCCATTTTAGCCCGGTCCAAAGCTTGATTTTCCGCTGTTCCTAAAGTGAATTCATGTTCGACTTCGTCTTTATTGGCGATGATGAAACGAATTGTTTCGCCATTCTTAATATCCAAATGTTTAAGATCATAGGCGATGTCTTCTAAGGTTACGGTGATGGTGCGATCGACCTGTGATGCCATTGCGGGTTCACCAAAAGTGAGTTCTTCTTCAGCTTGCATTCCCACGTCACCCTGCATGCCCCCCTGCATTTTCATGGTTTCTGCAGCCTGAGCGGCCCCCAGAGTGATGCTCACGAATACAGCCGTTGTGCTAAAAATTGATATCATTTTCATCATTATAATCCTTCAAATGTGGTTTGTTTTGAATGAGTATAGTGTGCAAATGATAGTGAGCAGGTATTTCCAAAGTTTGTCGATTATGGCTTATTTTGTGACAAACTGTGTCAATGGGGGCCAAAAAAGAAAAACCTGACAAAGTTTTGAAACAATTATCCTGTAAATCCTTGTTACTGAATTGATCATAAATTGTTTTCGGTAAGAAAGAGGTAATCATGGGCTTTTCACAAAACATACGTTCCGTTTTCAAGCATTGGTGGGGCCGCCATCTTATTGTCATTGGCTTTTCAATTGTGTGTGGTTACGGGTTCTGGTTAATCCATAACACTTGGGTGCCGATGCATCTTTGGAACCGTGTTTTTGGGGATACGTCCGTTGTGCTGTTGGCCTTAACGATGGTCATTGGGCCCGGGGCACGAATATGGCCTAAGCTTCAGGCGAGCAAACCGTGGCGTCGTGAACTGGGCATTTATGCGGTGATCTTGGCCTCCGTCCACTTGATCATTCTGTTTGATGGCTGGTTCAAATGGGACCTTATGGTGCTTGTCGGATATGTTGTTCATCCAGCCTTTAATGATTATGTTCTCGATCGCCATGGGCTGGGTCTCGCCAATATATTAGGTGTCGTTGCCTTGCTTTATGGCTTGGTTTTAATGCTAACGTCTAATGATCTTAGCCAGACGGTTCTGCGTTCAACGTGGAAATTCGTACAGCTGGGTTCGTATACATTGTGGGCTCTGGTGGTCGTTCATACGGGGTACTTTCTTTATCTTCACTTCGTGCATTACCACCGTCCCGACCCTGAACCCAACGTGCTTCAATGGCCTTTTGCGGGACTTGTAGGACTTGTCTTAATCATTCAATTTGTTGCCACGCTCAGAACGTGGAAAAACCGTCAGGAAAGCCGAGCACCTTCGTAGCTTTACACAGGCAATTGTAATTCGGCTTTAAGGCCCTGGTGTTCAAGATTAGATAAGACAGCTTGGCCGCCGTGCGCATCGGCGACACTTTGTACAATGCTGAGCCCCAGACCAGCACCACCCGTTTCAAGGTTGCGAGAACTTTCACATCTAAAAAAAGGTTGGAAGACGTCTTCTAACTGGTTCGCATCAATGCCGGGGCCTTCGTCTTGCACAGAAATTATGATGAGTTTTTCATCGTGTGTCAGGGAAACATGCGCTGTTTTTCCATATTTCAGGGCATTGTCGATAAGGTTTATGATGGCGCGGCGCAGGGATAAAGAACGGCACGTGTAGAGAAATTTATCGGGTTCTTCAAAACTCACGGCGCGTCCTGCATCGGACATATCATCGCAAATCGATGCGACCAGGGCCGTTAAATCAACCTTTCGATATTCTTCTGTTTTGGCGTCTTCACGGGCGAAGTCCATGGTGGATGAAATCATTTTTTCCATGTCATCAAGAATGGTGAGCATCTTGTCGCGTTCATCATTATTTTCCACCAGTTCTGATCGTAACCGCAGCAGGGTGATTGGTGTTCTGAGGTCATGAGAAATCGCCGCCAGCATTTGTGTTCGGTTGTTAATCATGCGTTTCAACCGCTCTTGCATTTGGTTGAAAGCGATCGCTGATTTTTGAATTTCTAAGGGACCTTGTTCCGCTAAAGGTGGGGCATTGACATCTTTGCCAAGCCGCGTTGCCGCGCGGGCAAATGCGCGGAGCGGAACGGTCAAACGGTGGACAACCCACATAGAGAGCAACACCACGGCAAAACTCATAGCGAACATGGAAAGTAATGACGTCCCGGACCACCAGAAGCTTGATTGAGGGATTTCAATTTTGAAATTGAGCCACTGCCCATCTGCATTTAGATCACCAAGCCGCAACGAAACATTTAAGATCCTCACGCCCGTGACACCTCGAAACCAATCGACAAGTGAACTGCGCGCCTCTTCATTTGGTTTTTCAAGTGTGGACTTATTGACACGAACATGGATTAAGGGCTGGGTGGAAGCACTTAAATGCCGAGATAAATAGTCCCTCAAATAACGCACATCGGGACGCGGTGTGAGGTCATGGACAAGCGGGCTTTCATCCGTAAGCCAAACCTTAAAGCCCGGCTCGTTGATCGTTAAAATAACGGATGAACGCATTCCCGTTGGCGTTTGTTCGATCAACCTTGCAATACTTGAAAGATGATGAGCAGTGTCTTGTCCGCCCATCTGGGTTAAAGCTTCTGCTCGATCCGAAGAATAAATCGCCATGCTGATAAGGTGTGAAAACGTAAGCCCAATAAAGAGAACCAATATGGTCTGACTCGTTAATGTTTTGGGCAAGATTCTTTTCATGTGGATGTAACATCCGGTGTAAATATATAGCCTCCGCCCCAAACCGTTTTAATCAATTCTGGTTTTTTGGGGTCGTCCTCAATCTTGCGGCGCAGTCTGCTGACTTGGGTATCGATGCTCCGGTCAAACGCATCATAAGATCGGCCTCGGGTCATATCCAAAAGCTGGTTTCGATTTAAAACATGTTTGGGACGTTCAAGAAGTACGGTCAGAAGGTTATACTCGCCTGTGCTTAACGGCACCACAACATCATCACAAGAAAGCAATTCTCGCTTTGTCGTGTTTAAGGTCCAACCTGAAAAATGGTAATACGTCGATAGGTCATTTCCTTTCTTGATCGCTTGGCTCCGGCGCAAAACAGCCTTTATACGGGCCAACAATTCACGGGGACTAAAGGGCTTCGCTATGTAATCGTCGGCCCCCATTTCCAGGCCAATAATACGGTCAATTTCCTCTCCCTTGGCGGTTAACATGATGATTGGAATATTTGATTCAACGCGCAGCTGCCGACAAAGTGAAAGCCCGTCTTCCCCCGGCAGCATGACGTCCAGAATAATCAGGTCAATGGTTCCATCCTTGAGGGCTTTGCGCATAATTTTTCCGTCAAAAGCCGTCGAAGTGCGATAGCCCTCTTTAATCAAAAAGCGGGACACAAGATCGCGAATTTCACGATTGTCGTCGACAATGAGGATATGTGGTTCAGGTTTCATAACCATGAGTATAAGTGCTGAAACGAAATCTGCACAAATAATCTGTGACAAAGTGTGGCAACCCCCTTTTTTGGCAAAGAGTGTTACCAAAAGCCACTTTTCCAGACACATTTCGCACACACGAATTTCCTATACTAAAGGAATAACGGGCAATGAATTGGTTCGCCTAACCTAAAACTGGAGATCGTCAGATGAAAACACTTACAGCACTTTTGTTAACGGCAACTCTATCCTTTTCTTATCCAGCACTGGCGGGAACGAAAGTCTATATCCCTATGGGTGGCGCGAACGAGGTCATTATCATTGATGGTGAAAAAGATAAGATTATTGGTTCTATTAAGGACGTTGCGGGGTCACATGGTTTGGCCGGAAATTCTAAAGGAACGTATCTCATCGCCGGGAGCCTTAATGAAGTTAAAGTTGGTAGCGAAGCTCTTCAAAAACCAGTTGAGATGGCACCGGATGAACACGATGCCCATCATGCTGGCAGTGCGGCTGTTGCCGTTACAAAAACAGGGTTGGTCAGTTATCTGACCCTTATTCGGACCAAAGACAATGTCGTTGAGCGGCAGATCAGCGTCCCCGGAGCCGTGCATCACACGTTGATCACACCGGATGACAAGTATGCGATTGCCACCCACCAAGGTGAAGGTGCCGTCAGCATTGTCGATCTAAAAACATTTGAAGTGAAAACGGTTCAAACCGGGCCTGTGCCAAACTATGTCGTTTCCTCGCCTGATGGGAATTACATTTATGTTAGCAATGCTGGAAATGACACGATTAGCGTAATCGATACTAAGCGTTGGATCGTTCGCAACAATATCGAAGTTGGGGAAACACCTGAACACCTTGTCATCTCTGCGGATGGTAAATCTCTTTATGTGAACAATGTTGATGATGGAACTGTCTCGGTCATTTCGTTACCCAGCAACAGTGTTGAAAAAACCTACGTCATCGGTGGAAATATTCATGGCATTGATCTCTCTCAAGATGAAAACACACTGTTCATTGCAGGACGTGAAGAAAATAAACTGGTGTCCATTGACCTTAGAACCGGGCAATTGACCAGCCAGCCTCTTTCTCCAGCCCCCTATCATTTGACGGCAATTAAAGGCACTTCGAAACTTTATATCTCAAGCGCCGAAGACGACAAAATCTGGGTTGTTGATCAAAAAACCCTTAAAGCCATAAAAGAAATTCCCGTATCGGATCGCGCGCACCAAATGGTGGTTTTTCAAAATTAGAAATGYGGAGGTTATCATGTGGAACAATAGTAGCTACCAGTATATGACAAATTTAGAAGACGGAGGTTCCTTGATGTATATGGGATTTCATGGACTTTTTTCACTCGTGATTATGGGTCTTTTGGTTTTTGGTGTTGTGCTAATCGTACRAAATTCATCCAAAAACAACGACCATGAACCCGCTCATAACGCCCTTGGTACACGTTATGCCAAGGGCGAAATTGACCGTGAAGAGTATCTAACCAAAAAAAATGATATTCAGGATTGAGGTGAACAATGTTAACACATACACATTTTCATAACGATGAAGGTTCTTCAGATGCAAGCCTACAGCTTGCGATCAAGGGCATGACTTGTGCTTCGTGTGTGGGCACCATTGAAGCAAAACTCAAAACGGTAGCTGGCGTTCATTTTGCGAGTGTTAATTTTGCAAATGCCACGGCACAAGTCTCATTCGATTCAAACCTCACCAAGATAGAAATGCTAAGAGAGGCGGTTGCTGAGGTCGGTTATCAGGCCGCAGAAATTTCTGAAGATGTTGAGGATGCCGCAGAAAAAGACGAAGCCGAGCGTGAGCGTGAATACAAACTTCTGATGAACAAATTCATCCTCGCGGCCTTTGTATCGATACCCAACGTTATCCTTATGTACCCTAAAATGATTCCTGGACTAGCTGATATGCTCCTTGTCGGAGAAAATACAGAACGCATAGTCTGGGGCGTAATGGGGATCTTAACGTTACCAGTTTTGGTGTGGAGTGGCGGACATTTTTATACGGGYATGWKGGCGGCCYTAARRCAYCGTTCTGCCAAYATGCAYACWTTRATTGCCYTRGGYGTRTCKGCKGCTTATGCCTATTCGRTMGCKGTCGTCAGCATGCCGGGCGTSTTTCCRMAAGGYGTYGCCRTRGAACCTTTTTGGGATGTCGTRACCGTGGTCATCGCYCTSGTCMTTTTRGGMTCRGCYATGGAAAGYAARGCYCGTGGAAAAACATCCGAAGCCATMCGRAAATTGATGGGCATACARGCCAARACSGCGCGYRTKGTTCRAGRYGGSGACATYRTTGAARTTGATGCGGACGCTGTCTCTGTTGGGGATGTCGTTTTGGTGCGCCCCGGTGAAAAAATCCCCGTCGATGGTATCGTCAAAGAAGGCACCAGCAATATCGATGAATCCATGATCACCGGAGAAGCCCTGCCGGTAGCCAAAACCGTTGGCGATGAAGTGATCGGAGCCACTTTAAATAAATCAGGAAGCTTTCAATTTACGGCAACAAAAATTGGCAAAGATACGGCGTTAGCAAATATCATTCGCATGGTGCAAGAGGCGCAGGGTTCAAAAGCCCCAATCCAACGCATCGTTGATCAAGTCTCTGGCTATTTTGTGCCGATGGTCATGATTTTGGCGATAGTAGCGTTTGTCATTTGGTATGACTTTGGGCCAGAGCCACAATTGATCTATGCGACCATCGCTTTCGTGACCACCTTGGTCATTGCCTGCCCCTGCGCCTTGGGTCTTGCCACGCCGACCTCGTTGATGGTGGGCATTGGAAAGGGGGCTGCAAACGGCATCTTAATCCGTTCAGGGGATGCTCTGCAAACGGCTGAAAAAATTAATGTCGTGGTCTTAGACAAGACCGGAACAGTGACCAAAGGTAAACCTTCATTGACGGATATAACAGTTATGCCGGATTTTGAAGAGGACCGAATTTTTTTATTGGCCGCATCGTTGGAACAATATTCCGAACATCCCTTAGGCGAGGCACTTGTGAAGGAAGCCAAGGATCGAAATCTTGTGTTGCTTAAGGCTGAGCATGTGAAAGCCCATTCCGGCCACGGCATATCTGGTTTAGTAGACGGTATAAAAGTTCTCATTGGCACAACAAAATTTCTTTCAGAAAATGGCATTGATACACGTGGGCTCGAAGATATTGCGGATATTTTTTCACCCCAAGGAAAAACACCGGTGATGGTCGGTTTAGAAGGCGTTCCTGCCGGAGTGATGGCAATCGCCGATACCATCAAACCAGATTCAAAAGCGGCCATTGAACGCTTCCACACCATGGGGCTTAAGGTTGTTATGCTCACCGGGGATCAGCAACAAACGGCCGAAGCCATCGCCAAAGAGGTTGGAATTGATCAGGTGTTTGCTCAAGTCCTTCCCGAAGACAAAGCTGCAAAAATTAAAAGTCTSCAAAAAGATGGGGCCATCGTTGCCATGRTCGGAGATGGTATAAACGACGCCCCCGCTTTGGCGATTGCTGATGTTGGTATCGCGATMGGCAGTGGGACTGATGTGGCGATYGAGGCCGCAGAYATCACCTTGATCACAGGCAGTCTGCAAGGTGTTGCAACGGCCATCGAAATCAGTCGCGCGACCATGCGCAATGTTCGCCAAAACTTGGTCGGAGCTTTTGGCTATAACGTCCTTGGTATTCCTGTAGCTATGGGTGTGCTGTTCCCCTTCTTTGGCATTTTGCTCTCGCCCATCATCGCCGGGGCCACCATGGCTTTGAGTTCGGTAACCGTGGTGAGCAATGCCAATCGTCTGCGCTACTTTAAACCGAAAGGAGGTTCGTCATGACTTGGGATCAAGGGCTTGTCACGTTCTTCGGAATTTTTCTGATTGTTTGGATCGTATGGTTCTTTTGGTTCAAGCCGGGGCTTGGCTCTTTCGCCATGAAGAAAGGAAAATTTCAAGAAATTTCCATCCTCGTTCAAGGAGGCTATACGCCTGACACGGTCATCGTCAAAAAAGGTTCGCCCGTTCGTTTGAACTTTCTAAGACAAGAAACATCAACGTGTTCTGACACCGTGGTCTTCCCTGATTTTAACAAAAGCGCACACTTACCAGAAGGTGAAACCGTCGCGGTCGAATTCATTCCAGACAAAATCGGTCAATTTGAATTCACCTGTCAAATGGGCATGTTGCGCGGCCGTCTGATCGTAGAAGAGCCTTAAAAAATGAAAGAGGATATTATGAATAAAGTTGTTGTCTTAAGCGCGGGCATTGGAAGTGTCGTTATCTTAGCTGGGGCACTATATTTTTCGACAGATACGCAGCCGGCCGAAGCCAGTGTGGATCAATCCGATCTTCAAGTGATTGCCAATGGCAAGATTGCTTATGAACAATATTGTGCAAGCTGTCATGGTGAAGACCTTACAGGTCAGCCCAATTGGAAAGTTACAAAAGCGGATGGAAGATTGCCGGCGCCACCCCATGATAAAGATGGCCACACCTGGCACCATTCGGATGAAATTTTATTTAATTACACCAAGGACGGTGGGGCTTCTTTAGGCATTAAAGATTTTAAGACTGGCATGCCGCCCTTCAGAAGCATGATGAACGACACAGAAATATGGTCCACGCTCGCGTACATCAAAAGCCGTTGGCCTGAAAAACATCGTGCTCGACAGGCCTTGGCAACAGAACAAGCAAAGCAACAAGAACAGAATTAAAATTCAATATAAGTAAGGATATGAAAATGGAATGGYTAAGTGAAAAYTGGATATTGGTCGCCTTGYTTGGAGGCATGGCTGTTATGCATTTAAAAGGTGGTGGCTGCTGYGGTGGTCATAAGCATGGCAAGTCYGAAGGGAAAAATGATTCACCTAAAATTGAAAGTGATAAGAAAAATTAGGGATCTACAGAACATGAATTTGAACAAGAGGTTTTTATGAAATTGAGCGTTGGACGTATTTTTTTGATCGTTGGTTTTTTGTCATTTTCCGTGATGATTATGGCCGGTTATATCTATTTTGATCAACGCACGAACAATCAACCTCTTCAACTTTCAAAGGCAGAAACAGCTCGTATTATCCGTGACAATCAAGATGAGATTTTCAAGAGCTCGGATGATCCTATTCTTGGAAACCCAAATGGTGATGTCACCTTAGTTGAGTTTTTTGATTACCGTTGCACCTATTGTAAACTGGTTCACCCCGTCGTTATGGCGCTATTAAAGGAAGATGGAAATATTCGCTATGTGGCTAAAGAATATCCAATACTAGGGCCTGTTTCGACCTTGGCCTCTCAGGCCGCTCTGGCCTCTCAGATACAAGGTAAATATGCGGACTACAGCAATGCCCTCATGTCCGCCAAGTCGTTAAGCGATGATCAGATTTTCGCAATTGCCAAAGACGTTGGCCTCGACCCCCTTCGCTTGCTTGATGACATCGATGCGAATGAAGAGGATATCAATGCAAAAATTTCAGAGAACATAGCTTTAGCGAAAACGTTAGCCATAAAGGGTACGCCCGTTTTCATCATCGGTGATCAATTAATTCCCGGAGCCGTTAGCAAAGCCAGCCTAGAATTTTTCATCGCGAAGGCGCGGTCAAATGATAGAAACAAATAACCTGAGGTGAAAAAATGGTTGATTTTGCCCCCTTAAACTACGAACGGTATACGGTTGTTGTCAGTCCCTTGATGATTCCGATGATGGATTCTGCTATGGCGAGCTCAGGGTCGCATGGAACGGAAGCCGTCACACGCAAGCGTACGGATTTTGATCTCCCCAAAGGGCAACCCTTTGCAGACAAAACCCAACAAGCGCGCGCATCATTTAAGAACAAGGCCCAACCTGAAGTCCATCAGCCGGCACCTCTGACGTCTTCGGGGCCATCCTCTCAACTCAATACATCCGGTTTTTTAAATTTATTGAGAGAGAGCGGGAGTTCTTATTCGCCAGTATATGTCGCCGGACTTTATGAAACGCAAAGTATGTCGGACAAGCAAACGATAAATATTCTCGGCTGAGCCAATTTCGTTTATTGCATCATATGGGGCTTATAGACGATCCCGTTTTCCGATTGCACTTCTCGAATAAATTTAATGATCATCCCGGCCAGTTCTGGTTTGACTTGGGGCTGTGCGGGCATGTTGCCATAGGGCCAATGATGTTGCTGAACACCAGAGCTTACCGCTCTGTAAAATGATTCATCACCGTGATGTCCTGGGTTATAGGTGTCATGAATGAGCGGTGGTCCTTGTTCCGTTCCAGCGGCCTTGTCCCCATGGCAGGCGGCACAGTTTTGATCAAAGGCAATCTGCCCCCATTTGGCTTGAGCAGATAATTCTTTAGGCATTTTGACGGCGACTGTTTCTGCCGCAGAGGCAACATTCGCGGCACTCATTATAAAAATGGCAAAGAGAGAGGTTTTAAGAAAAGGCTTCATTTTAGGAGATATCCAATTTAAGTTTAAGGTTGCTTGTTTTCTATGACAGGTGCCGCAGTCCGTAACACAGAGGAATATTCATAGAATGCCTCGCCGCCATATTATAGTGAAATGTGGGCGTTTTTTCGTTTCAAAGGCCTGATTGGCCCGCCTTAGCCGACTGTTTTAACGCCAGAAGCCTCATCCTTGTTTTTGCCGCCACCACAGCATTGCCCTTCTTTGTTCGCCTTATCACCTTTAAGCTCACTTGCGTTCATGCTTTCGGATAACCTATTTGCAAAGGTCGTTCCATGCTCATTTGGTGTTGATGATACTTTGATCAAAGTGTTGCTTAGGGTGATTGATGTTGCTTGAATTGTGTTAACCATTTTGGTGCTCCTGTATGTTCATCCATTAGGTTGAATAACAATAGAGCCTAAAACTACTTCCAAAATGTGTCCTCCAATTGTCTCAATTGTAACGATCATTGCCAGTGCGCCATTTTGTCAAACTTTGTTACACTTTTTATTGCGCATATTTCAAAAGTGCAAAAGGATAGAACTCTGCAAGCCATATGATTGATGGAGCAACGCATAAATTAAGGCATTCACAAGAGGCCATCTGATGAAACCAAATATCTTATACGTTTGAGCCATTCCTCATAAATGAGGGGGCTCAAACATATATAATTGTGAGGATGTATTATCTAATGACAATGTCTTTGCGCATGTGCCGAATCGCATTTTCGGTGCCAGACCATTGGTTTTCGATGCACATCAAAATGGCATCTTGAAAGCCCATGACATTAACAAGTTGTTTGGCCAAATCTGTCGAAAAACGTCCGTCATAGTGATGATATATTGGGTTTGTACGCGTCATCAGAACGCTCCTTTTCCAGGACTGATTAAATCAAGGTGATGGGAAATCGATACCGGCTCTATCTAAATAATTCACCAGATCATGTTTGAGGTGGATCAATCCATCTGGGCAAGTGGCTTGACCATGAATCATTAAGGCCGGACGAATATCAGAGGCGCGTATCATCCACCAGCCATTTTTTGYGATGACCTGCAATCCATTGATCAGCGGGGCTGAATTGGTTTTGTTTAAAATATCTTGGGTAATATGCTTAAGCACGCAACTTTTTTTAGTCTTGCGGCACGAAATTTGAACATCTGGAATAAGCAGAGTATTGGGTTGGTGAAAATGGGTAAACATGTCAGTACTCCTGTTGTCTTGATACGTTAAGGGAAGGCTCATTTTAGAATTTTAGGTACAGAAATTTCTGCGATGTTGAGGTAATGCCGTAAGTCTGCTTTTAGGTTTTGCAGTCCTTTGGGCGTTGTCGCCTCACATCGAGCAACGAGCGCAGGTTGCGTATTGGATACCCGTAATAACCACCATCCATCGGGCGTTGTTACACGCACGCCATCCACCGCATTAATGCTATGATCTGTACCTTTCAGGATTAATTCGATGAGAGCTAAGGCTTGAAACTTCAGATCATCCGAGCACTCAATTCGGATTTCGGGTGTATTGAAGACATACGGTAAGGACTTGCGAAAATCAGAAAGGCGAAGCCCGCGCCGGGCCAGAATTTCGATCAGCCTAACGGCGGCATAAAGAGCATCATCAAAGCCAAAATAACGGTCGGCAAAAAACATATGGCCGCTCATCTCACCCGCTAATAAAGCTCCGGTTTCGGTCATTTTGGATTTGATGAGAGAATGCCCCGTTTTCCACATCAAAGCCTGCCCGCCAAGTTTTTGAATGTGATCGAAAAACACTTGGCTGGCTTTAACATCAGCAATGATGATCGCCTTGGGGTTGTCTTTGAGAATTTCTTCACCGAACAGACATAATAATTGATCTCCCCACAAAATCTCACCTTCATCATCGATGACGCCAATACGGTCTCCGTCGCCATCAAAGGCAATGCCGAGATCGCACCGTTCAGTCAWCACAACRTTGCGAAGTTGTTCTAAGTTTTTTGGGTCCGTAGGATCAGGATGATGGTTGGGGAAATGCCCGTTAATTTCTGCATTGATGACAATGTGTTTTCCCAACAGGCGTTGCGTGAAGTCTTTTGTGATTGTTCCAGCTGACCCGTTTCCAGGATCCCAGGCGACCTTTAAGGGTGCCTTTATTTTTTCTTGCAACAGTTCGTTTATGTATTTGTCGTCAATATTTATATTTCGATGATGCCCAATACCTTCGACAAATAAACCTGCCTTTGAGATATTTGCAAGGTTGAGTATGTCATTTCCAAAAAAAGGCCGATGGCCGAGAACAATTTTAAAGCCATTAAATTCTGGGGGATTGTGTGATCCGGTAATCATGATCGCCCCATCACATTCAAGTATGCGGTCCGCAAAATACAACATGGGCGTCGGGCCAACACCGATTCCTGTAACCGTTATACCGCAATTTTGTAAACCTTCAGACACGGCTTCAAATAGTAATTTTGAATGAATTCTCCCGTCTCTACAAATACACACTCTGGTTCCGCCAGAATTTCGAATGATGGTGCCAAATGCACGACCGATGGCCCTCGCGTCGTTGTCGGTGAGGGTCTTTCCGACCACGCCCCGGATGTCATATTCTCGCAAGATTGTTGGGTCGAAAATATGCGCCTCTGTCTTTTTNACAGGAACTTGTTTGAAAATCGAATTCAACATGGSTTAAGTCCTTTTAAAGAGCAATGAGATTTCACCAGCAAATGCCGTGGTACGTTTCGCTTTGTTCAGGTTTGGCGAATGCTGTGAGGGCGACAATCGGCACGCCAGAACGATGGCCTTTGTCAGAGCGAATAACTCTTGTTGCTTCGATGCCATTTAGGAGGGGCATGGAAATATCCATAAAAATCAAATCATAATCATGTTCACGAGCAAAGGAAATTGCCTTGCGACCATCTCGAACAACATCAACGGAGTGGCCAAATTTCTCTAATTTTGCGCGTGTGATTTGACCCACAGAAAGATCATCTTCGGCTATTAAAATGCGTTGTTTTCGGTCGTGTGGTGACCATTTGTGGACCATCTCTAACAGGTCCTTGCTGTGAACGGGCTTTTGTAAATAATCATTCATGTCGGCATCAATGAGTTTATCTGCCAACGCGGCGCCTTCAAGTACGCGGACCAGATCAATGACGTTTTGATCTGGGCGACGATGCAATATGGCTTGACGGAACATCGGCGTATTGTGTGAAACGACGATTGTATCGCAACTGGCAAGTATGCTGGCGGCACTTTCGCGAACCATACTTGGCAAATCATTTATGAGATCTTGGGCATCTTGTTGGGCGTGTTGACTGTGCTGGAGGTGATGGCGTAGGGCTGCCTCTAAATCCAGGTGCGGGTCAAAAATACTCACTTTACGGCCTTGGTTGTGAATGATCGATACAAGCTCCAACACCGGGCTTTCACGAAGATCATCCGTGTTGGCTTTAAAGGTGAGGCCTAAAAATCCGATATGTTTTTGGCCCGTTTCCATGATCATTTTTGCGGCATGTTCAATTTGTGCTGTGTTGCTTTTCATAATCGAGCCAATAATCGGCATTTTGACACCGTATTTTTCGGCAASGWKAYWAWWRYMMCGCACATCTTTGGGTAAACACGATCCACCAAAGGCAAACCCGGGTTTCATATAATACGAAGAAATATTGAGTTTGGTGTCTCGGCAAAAAACGTCCATGACGTCATGACTATCGACACCCAAAGCACAGCTTAATTTTCCGATTTCATTGGCAAAGGAAACCTTTAGAGCATGCCACGTGTTGTCGGTATATTTGACCATCTCTGCCACTTTGATGGTGGTGTGAATGATGTTGTCATCAATATCATCGTAAAGGTGGGCAACCGTTTTGGCCGACAGGTCGTCACTGGCGCCAATCACGGTTTTGGGGGGCTGGTGAAAATCAGCAATCGCCGTGCTTTCGCGTAAGAATTCAGGATGAAAAGCAATTCCAAAATCTTTACCCGCACACTTTCCAGATTCCCGTTCAAGAATAGGGCGTAAAATATTTTCGGTGGTGCCGGGGGGTACGGTGGACCGAAAGACGACAACATGATAGTGATTTTTTTTACGGAGTGCGGCACCAATTTCCGCCGAGACGGCTTTAAGATATTTTAAATCACAGCCGCCTTCGGGTGTCGAGGGCGTGCCGACGCAGACAAAAGAGACATCCGTTTCTAAAACAGCTTTCAGACAATTTGTTTGAGCCTGTAAAAGGCCATAATGAATACCTTTAGCAAGCAACTGATCGAGGTCTTTTTCGACAATCGGCGATTGCCCGCTGTTGATGGTATCGACCTTACTTTGATCTGGATCGACGCCGATGACTTTGTGTCCAAGGTTTGCGAAGCATGCTGAAGAAACAGCCCCAACATAGCCTAAGCCAAAAATGCTCAAAGCAAGCTTGGTGTTGTGATTGTTGGCCCACGGGTGTGTTTTTTTATTGGTGTTCATATCCTATGCTCCACTTTTAAATAAACTCTAGATAGACTTATGCAGGGAACGTGCCAGTACAGTTCATTGAAARCAGCCGTTTGTCAGAGGGATGGACTGAYCAAATTGAGARTCTTACAATCCTAAAAATGTTTCCGCCATTAACAGTGAAGGCAGAGGAAACAGTTCGGCATAAACGATGATGCTCAGGACCAATGTCGACAGGTAGAGCGTGGTGAGATAGTTCGCCATGGTATTGCGGAGATATTCTCGCCAGCCTCCGGAAAACCCCACGGCTTGATCGCCCCGATTGGTCCAACGYTGTTTGGATAAACGAAACAGGCAGTAGACCWTCACCGAAGCATTGATCAACTGATTTAAATACAAAATGAAGGGGAACATCATATTCACGCGTGCGGCATAAAAATAGAGCACCAGTGATAACATCATCCGGGAAACTAAAATCCATAACACATAAGAAATGATATAGCTGGGCGTGACCAACGCAGAGGCCATCACGGCCAAAACGGGGCTGACCAGCATCGTCCACATGGCGACACGTTGATCCAATATGCACCACCAGATAAAGAAACCAACTTTTTTGGGGCCAAGCAATAAGGCTCGTGAACCGTTACGCAACATATTTCCCGACCAGCGGCGAAAGTTTTGCACCATGCGTTCCAGCCCGGTGCCTTCGATGTATTCAACCGTATAAATCATCGCATCCGGGACATAAAGTAACTTGGCATTTTGCAACAACATATAATACCAGGTGCTTTTATCATCTCCGGAGAGGAAACGAAAATCACCCCATAGCCAATGATTAAGGTGATCGGCTTCTAACAAGCGAATTAATTCAATGTTGGCAAGATGCTTGGCCCGAAACACAGACATGCGTCCGGTTAGCGTCAGAACCTTATTTGATAAGGCATGGCTTTGCATGGCCATACGCCGCTGAGCGAAACGCAAAATCAACCATGTGCGAACCCACGCAGGGCCATGGCAAATCACTTCTTCATCCGTGGTGACGGCCTGAAGTTCAGGATCATTGACAAAAAGTGAGGCACAATTTCGAACACAGTTTTCACCCAAAATGGCATCGCCATCCATAAACACAATAACATCATCATCTTGGACTGATCCCCGATTCATGGCGCGTAAAACCAGCCCGATGGCCAAGCGTTTTCCGGGCTGGTTTTGGCGAACCATGACATATTCCAAATCGATATCATGGGCATATAAACGCAGGTAATTTTCGATGATGTCTTCATCATAAGCATCCGCAGAGCCCAACCACACGGTGCCGGGAACGTCCATATCGCGCAGTTGGCGACAGATGCTTTCAACGACTTTGTTTGTGACTTCGCGGTGCTCATGAAAGGTGGTCATCATGAAATGGACATGACGTGGGCGCCATCCATCGGCCCAACTTTTTTCAGCCTTGGCCCGAAGCCGGGGAAATGTTCGGCGGGCATAAATTTGCGCGCGCATGGCATGTGAGAACCACCAGCTGTATCGCCAAATACCCAACGACCCGATCAACACCGTAACGGCCCTAAGTTCGGGGTCCCATATGTTGTTGGGCAGGATATTTATGCCAATGAAACAAAATGCGAAATAGAGAAAAATTTGAAACAAAACAAACGGTGACCATTTGTCACGCCAAGGAACCCGCACCACAGGATCATTCACCGTATAAGACTGGTTTGACGTTGTCATGTTTGAGCCTTTTCGGTGAACCAAGACCAGATATCTAAAAAGCGAATATCGGTATTGCGGCGCTTAAAAATGACGACCACGGGCAAGCCCGGGGGGAAATTAGCGCGAACTTCATGTAAGGGAATGTTGAGAAATTGCAGGGTGATTTGAGCCGTGCGATCTTTTGGCCCACGCCACCGGTAACGTGAACTGAGCTCGTCAATATAGCCTTGTGTCCGGTCAATGTCCGTGACGATTGAGCGGACTTTTTGTCCAAGAGAGGGGAAATAAGCCGTGGCCTCGTCACCAAGCCCAATTTCCAAAACTTCTTCTTGCGTAAGGAAGGCCTCAATTGTTCTGATTTCATTGCGTTCAAACAAAGCGACTTGTTCACCGCGTTTAACGGTCGCTCCGGGGGCTTTGTAGATGGTTAATAGATGCCCGTCATTGGGAGCAGAAATAACCAAGCGTTCATTTTCGCGAAAAAGTGTTGAAAGTTCATCTTTGGCCAACATCACTTCATCGGACGCTAATTCTGCTGCGGCTTCGCGTTCCTGCAAGTGCCCTTCAAGACGTCTTCCATCGAAAAAACGCCCGGCTTCAATACTGTCGAGGAGCTCGCGACGTTCAGACATGAGCTGACGTGCTTCTTCCAATTCACTGCTTAAGATTTTAAAATTCAATTTGGCTTCGTCAAGCTCGTCTTGTGTGATCAACAGTTCTTTGCGCAAGTTGCTAAACCGTTCAACCTTGTTATGAACCAACGTAGAGCGTTCCTGTAAAGAACGAATTTGTATCGTAAGCCGCTTAATTTCACTGTGGGCAATCAGGCTGTAATCGCCAAATTTTTCACGTTCTGCAGTGGTTTCTTTTTCGCGCGCCCGTAGTGTTAAAAGTGCGCGATCCACACGTACACGCGCCATTTCAATGCGTTGTTGTAATCCGGTGTTTGAAAAAGAGACCACCGGCGTGCGCTGCTTAATCAGTTCATTTTGGGTAACCAGAACGTTTTTTATTAAGCCATCGGTGGTGGCTAAAAGCGGTTGTACAGGCGCGCTGACAACGGCACTTTGTATTTCCATGCGTACAAAATTCGAATGCAGAACAAGAAAGGTATACCCCACAACCATTAAGCCAGCCGTAAAATAAAAAGCAGTATACAGTATGGCCTTTAAAGATCTGCGGCGAAGAGGAACGGCCTCGTCTGGGTTAAGATCCGGCTGGATTGAAACAGGGGTCACCGGGGAATCAATGCGTAAAATTGTATCATCAACAACGGACATCGATCCCCTGACAAGGCTGTCGATAAAATGGGTCATCAATTCACGTTCGCGTTCATCAAGGTCTACGAAGGCAAAACCGGCATTGCCGTGTTCATCTAGGCGCTTGATTTTGGCTTCAGCCTGAAAAGTGATTTCAAAGCCTTGAAACGGGATATGARTTGTTGCCGTGATGGTGTCGCCTAGCTGCGCGGGAGCAGTATAGCTCTCTAAAGAAAAGCCCCCGAGACTCCAATCCACAGCATCATAGGTCACATCGTCGATATCGGCACGGATAGGTGCCGATATTCGATGGTTTAAGCGCTGGCTTGGGCGTTCTCGTCTGACTTTCATGATGCGTCGGCCTTTTTGTTATAGGTCTAAATAAACAGAGCAAAGGACGTGCCAAAAGCAAAATGCCGAGGAATCTCATAAAACGAGGTCTAATCATGTCAATTTGACACAATTATGATTTTGATTTTCGGGATGCGTGTCAATTTGATAAAATTCTGGGGTCAAAAAAGATGTTTGAAGGGGTAAAAATTCACGAAAATCAAGCGTTAAAAGCCTTCGATACTGGATTGAACGATTTGGCWKGASSKTWSYTWYKMWSYATKAGRRWKKKKYTKTMKWYCKSKYYWWYCSGRAMGWWKSAARMMGRAKGWMSWKMWRGSRKRYWMSWSAASRYYWSRAWACATTATTCATCCCGTGATTTTGTGTGGCGGAGCCGGAACACGATTGTGGCCGCTCTCACGGGCGGATCTGCCGAAACAATTTATAAGATTGATCTCGAACCGCACCATGTTGCAAGACACGGCACTTTTGGTTCAAGATCGGACGCATTACACCCCCGCAATTTATTTAACAGGGGAAGATTATCGATTTCTTGTAGAGCGTCAAATTAAGGCCATCGGTCAGGATATATCCCATATTATTATGGAACCGCATAGGCGCAATACAGCCCCCGCCATTGCTTTGGCGGCCTTGATGTTGGCACGGAAAACCCCTGACGCTCTGATGCTGGTTATGCCCTCTGATCATATTATAAAGAATGTTTCTCGTTTTCAAGATTGCGTACAACAAGCCGCCATCGCGGCACGCCAAGGTTATTTGGTGACGTTTGGAATGAAAGCTACGCGTCCAGAAACCGGGTTTGGCTATGTTCAAGAAGGCACGCCCTTGACCGGTGTTCGATACGGATATCAGGTTAAAAACTTTACAGAAAAGCCAGACAAAAAACATGCACAGGCTTTTATCGAAGATGGCACTTATCATTGGAACAGTGGAATGTTTTTGTTCACCGCTGCGCGTTACTTAAATGAGCTTGGCAAAGAACAGCCCGGAATTCTTAAAGCTTGTGAAAAAGCCTTGGACAAGGGTGTTGCAAAAGGAAGAGCCGTATATCCGGATGCTGATGCTTTTGTGCAAGCTAATTCTATTTCTATCGATTATGCCGTCATGGAAAAAAACCGCCGTACGGCTGTTATTCGGGGTGATTTTGGGTGGAGTGATGTCGGGTCGTGGTCGGTCCTTGCGAAGCTTGACGGTGAACACGAATTAGAAAATACAGTGGTTTTAAAAGATTGTGTTGATACCTATGTACGCAGCGAATCTGGTCGTGTCATTGCGGCTATTGGATTGGTTGATCATGTGGTGATTGATACCAAAGACGCCTTGTTGATCGCGCCTAAAAACCGTGCCCAAGACGTTAAGGATATTGTCGAGATTCTGCGGGAACAGCATGTTGAAGAAGCCGACAGTCATGCTTGTGTTCGTCGGCCTTGGGGAACCTACGAAGGCGTTCATGTCGGAAAGATGCATCAGGTTAAACATATCGTTGTTGATCCGGGCGGTAAATTATCTTCGCAATACCATCATCATCGGGCCGAACATTGGATCATCGTTAGCGGCACGGCAGAGGTCACCGTCGACTATGACACCAAAATAATGCATGAAAATGAATCTGTTTATATACCCGTTGAAGCTATTCACCGTCTTGCCAATTTATCCGACCAACCTCTGCATTTGATAGAGGTGCAATACGGGGATTACCTCGGCGAGGACGATATCGTGCGCCTGGACGATATCTACGGTCGTATCAATGCGCCTGTGGCGGCGGAATAAACAATGAAAAGAAAACGGATAAATCCCGAGCGTCCCCTATGGGATGTCTTGGAAAGCCGGTTTGTCTATGAGGCGAGCCCTTGGCTGAAATTGTCCTTGTAAACGCTACAAACCGATAGCGCTCACATCGTTAAAAATTATCATCAATTGCTCAACTATGTCACCGC
Source organism: Rhodospirillaceae bacterium (assembly GCA_002732845.1). Lineage (GTDB taxonomy): Bacteria > Pseudomonadota > Alphaproteobacteria > Rhodospirillales > Magnetovibrionaceae > JANLGW01. The sequence goes on along the minus strand of NVSZ01000018.1, from coordinate 15,531 downwards.
TTTGTCATTGGCTCGGCTTTCAAGAAACGACGATTAGATAAAGGAATTTGATCATGTCAAAATACGATGCAATTACACCCATCATCGGCACGGATCAGCCTGACACCTTAACGGGTGGAAAAGGCTCTGAAGTCATTTCTGGAAAGGGAGCAGAGGACACATTGACCGGAAACAACGGCAATGATTTTATGTGGGGTGGCAGTGGTAATGATTTGATTTTTGGAAACTTCGGCAGTGATAAACTCTACGGCGGTGGTGGACCGTCATATCTGTCTCTTAACGCCCTCACCATGGCTGTAAATTATGGAGCATCGATCACGTTTGAAGGCGAAAGTGCAGGATATCGAAACACCTTGGGCTGGTACAAAATTGACCCAGACACCCAAGCAATTCAGAATGTGGAAATCATATGGCCGAATGCCTCGTTGAAAGGAAGCGGAGGAGATTTGATCGGTGGTGTTAGTCAGGAAAATTTAAACATTGATGCCCAAGACCAAATTGGATTTTTTATCATTGCCAACGGATATGACTATAACAATAAATTTTTTAAGACATGGAATGGTAAAGGTGAATTCACTTTTCAAAATGATGACGGTGATCAGGCTACCGTTAACACCACCAACCCCACCCTAATCCATACAGCGAACAATGGCAGTCAGACCACGCTGTTGCAGCATACGTACCATACCGCAGGTTTTGGGGATAACGTAAACCTCAATCCCGATGGCATTGATCACACCGTTGGTTTATTGCGAACCGATGACGGCTTGTTGAGGCTAGGATTTGAAGATCTTTATAACGGTGGAGATCAAGATTTTGACGATGCTGTGTTTACCATTGATATTGGCTTTATTAATGCCAAGGTTCTCTCGGGTTATACTTACGAGCCAGTGACGGGTGAATTCATCCTTTTGCAAAATAACTCAACTACCCCTCCGCCTATTCCCAATAGTGAAGATGATGTGATCTATGGAGGTCGTGGGCATGACGAAATTCATGGACGCTCAGGAAATGACCAACTTTACGGTGAGCAGGGCAATGACACTATTTACGGCGGCAGTGGTTCGGACGTCATCTATGGTTTTCAAGGCCGCGATATTATTTTTGGCGGTTCAGGAGATGATCTTATATTTGGGGAAACCGGTATTGACATTATCGACGGCGGCAAGGGAAATGATCAGATTTATGGTGGTAATGGTCACGATATCCTGAATGGCCGATCCGGAGATGACATCATTTATGGTGGGAAAGGCCACGACGAAATCAAGGGGACCTCTGGTGCAGATATCCTGTTCGGTGAAACGGGCCACGACCTGCTTTTCGGGGGCAGTGGCGATGATGTTCTGATCGGTGGTAAGGGCAATGATAGCTTGAATGGCGGCAGTGGCGAAGATCTGATTAGTTTTGTCAATTCTGCAAAAAGAGTCATCGTTGAACTTAATGAAAAAACGGCGCGTGGCGAAGGTTTGGATACCATAACCGGTGTCGAAAATGTTTTAGGCTCTGCTTTCGGCGATAAGTTATATGGCGATCATCGTGCGAATGATCTGTCTGGTGCAGGGGGTGATGACCGTCTTTATGGACGCAAAGGCGATGATGAACTGTATGGCGGCGCAGGCCATGACTTTCTTGATGGCGGGAGTGGAAACGATCAATTATTTGGTGGCGTTGGTAATGATACCCTCAAAGGATATAACGGAAGCGATACATTGAGTGGCGGTGAAGGAAACGACATTTTTATCTATCGTTCTATTTCTGAAGGCGAAGATGTCATCACTGATTTTTCAATTGGAGAAGACCTTCTTGATATTGCGAGTCTGCTTGCTGAACTTGGGGCTGTGTCTGGTCACGATCCTTTCGGTGACTACGTGCAAGCCTTTTCAAATGAAACTGGCGGGACCACCTTGAAAATTGATCAGAATGGTGGTGGAGATTCCTGGACCATAACATTGGCAACTTTGGAAGACGTTGATTACACGTTATTAACCGTTGACAATTTTATCATCACTTAGCTTGAAAGTGCCCCCTCAGACTCTTTTGCGCCTTAAATTAAACCCGCCTAATGATGACATCGTTTAGGCCTGTCATTAAGGCGTCATATGATTTCTATAGAATAAACACTCACGGTTTTCGTCGTCCGATGATCCACGGTCTTCGATCATTGATGGGCTTTCAACAATGGTGGTGAATGGCACGCAAGTCAAAGTCTTGGCTTGGTATGATAGCGAATGGGGTTATGTAAATCGCATGGCTGACTTAGCCGTAAAAGTGGCTGGCGATCTTTAAGCTTGATGGAGTGTTGTCAACAAAAACCACAGCCTTGATCAAGCGGGAAAAAATTAGTTTGAAAGGCTGGTTATTTCTTCACCAATGCGCGCGCGCAGGATTTCCAACTCGGTATCTTTGCGGATGTAACTGCGCGCACCGGCTAAATAGGCATCATCGGAAAGCATTTCATTATCCAAGCCGGTCAACATAACGACTCGCGCCTTGGCATCGACTTTTATGATTTCTCGCAACGTTGCCAAGCCATCCATTTCGGGCATTTTTACGTCTAAAAACACCAGATCAGGCCGGGTGTTTTTAAACAATTCTAAACCCTCGACGCCGTTGACGGCTTCGCCCAAAATTTCACAGCCTTCGGCTTGCAACAAAGCCGAAACCAGATTTCGGATATCGCCATCGTCATCAATAATGATGACCCGCACAAGGGGGGCTTTGGCCTCAGAGTTTGCCATGACAGGCTCCAATTAATGTCCAACAGGCTCCATTTAATTTTCACGCATTATGATCAGGGGGTAATTAACTTTGACATGCCTTTGATCTCTTGTACAGGACCCAATAATGTGGTCTTCTGGACGTCTTGAAATGGACAAAATCACCATGGCGAATGATCCACAAGACTTGAGCCAAAAACTTGCTCACCTGCAAGCCAAATATATTGCTCAATTTGAAAGTCGCTTTGACAACATAACGGCGGCTTTGGAATTGTTGCAGGGTCAAAATTCGCTCGAAGATAAAGCCGAAGGCCTTAAAACACTCGAATACCTAACCCATAAACTTGCCGGGTCTGGGGCCACATACGGCTTTCCTGAAATTACACTTGCCGCCAAAAAAATTGAACGCGCCTGTCTTCAAATCAAAAAAACAGGGCAAACCCTATCCACCAAAGATTACGATCAATTGGTCTTGTTGGTTCAAGACTTAGCCGAGGCTAAACCGGAAAATTGAAACCACGCCCACAATCAATCCATTCATCAGACACGCAACGATATATAGATATAAGGCCCGATCAATGTCTTGCGCGGTGGCTTTTGCCGTGCCTCCTCCGATCCATGGATCGTTTTGAGTATGCTGAGAATATTTGCGCGGTCCCGCTAAACTGATGTCAAAGGCTCCGGCCATGGCCCCTTCGGGCCATCCGGCATTGGGTGATTTGTGTTTAGAAGCATCGCGCCACATGGTTTTGAAGCTTCGCCACGGATTGGCACGGGGCGCTACGGTGGCGGCAAAAACAATCAGCAAGCCCGCCAAACGCGCCGGAATCAGGTTCAATATATCGTCCAGTTTGGCGGCCACAAATCCAAAGGCTCGGTATTTGTCATTGCGATAGCCAATCATCGAATCCAAGGTGTTGACGATTTTGTAAATCAGCAAGCCCGGCACGCCGAACAAAACATACCAAAATACCGGGGCCACCACGCCGTCGGAGAAGTTTTCGGCCAAGCTTTCTATGCTGGCCCGGGCGACGCCATGTTTGTCTAGGTAGGCGGGGTCACGGCCAACAATATGAGCCACGGCGGTTCGCCCAGCATCAAGTCCGTCTTGTTGCAAGGCCAAGGCGACGCGGCGAACCGCCGTATAAAGTTCCCGTTGCGCCAATAAAGATATCAGCAAGAAAAGCTCAACCGCCCAGCCAAAATCATGGTTAAACGTCAGCCATTGAATGCCAAGGCCAGCGGCCCCACCCAAACCGACCATGCAAATGACCGTAATGGCTCCGCGCACGGCCCGATCCGTTTGGCTGCGCTCGGGACGGTTTAGTTTATGGTCAAACCACGAAATCAGCCTGCCCACAATCACTACAGGATGAGCTAATACTTTGAAAACAAAGCCCATCGATCCCACTGCGGCATCCAACACCAAAGCCAGAAGCAACAACACCAAAGGGTCAAAGCCCGAAGAAGATTGTAAAACACCAAATGTGAACATGGGCGCAGTCTAAGCCAAAATTCTTTTATATAAATTAAAATTGTGAAGTCCGTATAGACTCCTCTATAACAACGTCACGAAGTATAAAGTGGGCGAAGGCCATGACCACCCATTTTCGGATAAAGCCAGAGGCAATGACCAGCGAAAGGGACAAACATGTCTAATCCACAAGACCTTCCAGCCATTATGATTTGCGGCCACGGATCGCGCTCTAAAAGTGCTGTTGATGAATTTAATCAGTTGGCGGTGCGCWTCAAAGAACGTCTGCCCGATCATCAAGTCGAAAGTGGCTTTTTAGAATTCGCCACGCCCGTCATCCGCACTGGACTGGACAAGCTTCGCGATGGTGGAGCCAAAAAGATTGTCTGTTTGCCCGGCATGTTGTTCGCCGCGGGTCACGTCAAAAACGATTTGCCCAGCGAAGTGAATAATTATGCGGCCGAAAATGACGGTTTAGAAATGGTCTTTGCCGCCGATTTGGGTTTGGATGCCCGCCTGTTGGACGCCGCCAAACAACGCGTCGAAGAAGCCATTGCCGCTGCCCCCACCCAAGTCGCCTTAGAAGACACCTTGTTATTGGTGGTTGGGCGCGGCACCAATGATTCCGATGCCAATTCAAACGTCACCAAAGTCACCCGCATGATGTGGGAAGGCTTAAACGTAGGCTGGGCCGAAACCGGGTATTCGGGTGTGGCGTATCCGTTGGTGGATCAAGCCTTAGCATGGGTCACAAAAATGGGCTTTAAGCGCGTTATTGTTTTTCCGTACTTTTTGTTTTCCGGCATATTGGTCACCCGTATTTTCAATTGGGTGGACGAAGCCGCTGCGGCCAATCCAGACATTGAATTTTTAAAAGCGTCGTACCTCAACGATCACCCCAAGGTGATTGATGCTTTCATCGCGCGCCTGAACGAAGCTCTGGACGGCGAAGGCAATATGAATTGCCAGCTGTGCAAATACAGAGAACAAATCATCGGCCACGAACACGATCTGGGCACCGCTCAAGTTGGGCACCATCATCATGTACAGGGTGCAGGTGTCGAAGAAAATCCCGAAGACCACGGCGTGCATCATGGGCATGGCCATCATCACCAAAATCACCATCATGGAGAAGAGGGAAAGTAGCCAATGTCCTCTCCCGATTTTGATTATGTTCGCGGACCCGATGCGATCACCCGATTGTCGTTCAAACGCATCCGCAGCGAAGCCAAACTGGGCCATTTGCCCGGCCTGATGAGTGCCGTTGCCGAACGGGTTGTGCATGCCGTCGCCAGTTTAGAAGCCGCCGATCACCTGCGTTTTTCCGAAGGTGCGCCCGAAGCCGTACGCGAAGCTTTATTAAAGGGGGCGCCAATTTTAGTGGACGTTGAAATGGTGTCACGCGGCATCACCCGAAATTTCCTGCCCGCCCATAATGATGTCATCTGTTGTCTGTCGGATGAAGGTGTGCGTGATGAAGCCAAAGCGCGCGGCGAAACGCGTTCAGCGATCGGTGTCGAACAGTGGGGCAAGCGTTTGGACGGGGCCGTTGTTGTGATTGGCAATGCCCCAACCGCGTTGTTTCGATTGTTGGAAATCATGCTGGACGGTGAACAAAACAATGGGCCGAAACCCGCCGCGATTTTGGGCTTTCCTGTGGGTTTCGTGGGGGCTGCTGAATCCAAGAATGCTTTGGCTCAATATGCCGGCGATGTTCCGTTTATAACCTTGGCGGGGCGCTTGGGCGGAAGCCCGGTGGCCGCCGCCGCGCTGAACGCCATCGCGCTTGGAGGCAATCCATGATTTTTGTCATTGGCATTGGCGAAGATGGATTGGCAGGATTGACAGAATCCGCAAAGGCTAAAATTGCCGCCGCTGATATTTTGCTGGGCGGGCAGCGTCACTTAAATTTTGTTGCTGATTTTTCCGGCGAACGTATGAATTGGTCCGACGGAATTGACGCCACGCTTGACCGTCTTGAATCACACCTAAAGCAAAACATCGTTGTTTTGGCCTCTGGTGATCCTTTGTATTTTGGTGTGGCCAAAAATGTCATTGAACGCTTTGGCCTCGATGCGGTTCAGGTGCTTCCTGTTCCCGGATCGGTCAGCCTTGCGTGTGCCGCCATGGGGTGGTCCCAGCCCGATGTTCAGGTGGTCACCGTGCATGGACGATCTTTGCATGGTCTCAATTTATTTTTAACGCCGGGTGTTCGTTTGGTGGTGCTGTGCCAAGACGGCGATACTCCGGCGCGTGCTGCCGCGCTTCTCACCGCCAAGGGTTTTGGGCAAAGCCGCATTTGTGTGCTGGAACATCTGGGCGGCCCAAAAGAAAATCGCCGGCAGGGTCGTGCATCCGATTGGAGTCCTGCCCGCACGGCGGACCTGTGTACCTTGGCGATTGAATTAAGGGCGGACGAAAATGCACTAAGCTATTCTCGATTGGCGGGTCTGCCCGACGATGCTTTTGACCACGATGGACAACTGACCAAACGCACTACGCGCGCTGTGACCTTGTCTTCGCTGGCCCCAAAGCCCGGCGAAATGCTTTGGGATTTTGGCGGTGGGGCTGGGTCAATTTCGATTGAATGGATGCGCACACACCCGTCTTGTAAAGCCATAACGGTTGAACGTGACCGCGTCCGCGCGGCGCGGATTATTGGTAATGCTGACCACTTGGGTGTTCCTAAGCTGGCGGTTAAAATTTCTGAAAACTTAGAAGCCCTCAATACATTTTCGGGTTCCCCCGATGCGATCTTTATCGGCGGCGGTTTGAACCTTGAACTGGTTGAGGCCGCTTGGGCTCGTCTTAAACCCGGCGGCCGTTTTGTCGCCAATGCGGTGACCGACAAAACCCGCGATCTTCTCAAAACGATTCAGTCTAAATACGGCGGTGAGCTGTTCACGATGAGCATCGTAAACAAGCTTCCCATCACGCAAATTCTCATGGAAAAGAAAAAATGACCGGAAAACTTATTGGCGTTAGCGTGGGTCCCGGCGACCCGGACCTGTTGACCATCAACAGCATGGACGCCATTGCTTCGGCCCGGGTGATTGCCCACATTCACGCCACCGGACGGCCTTCGATTGCTTTGGATATTGCCCAAGATTGGTTGGCCGACAACGTTGTCGAAATCCCCATTTCCATTCCCATGGATGAAGACACCGCCACCCGTCAAGCCGCCTATGATAAGGCTGTTCCGTTGTTGCGCATGCATTTGGATGCGGGTCATGACGTGACCTTTATCTGTGAAGGCGACGCCCTTTTTTACGCGTCCTTTCAATATGTTCTGGACCGTCTGGCTGACGATTATGACGTTGAAGTTATTCCCGGTGTCTCCTCCATCAACGCCAGTGCGGCGGCGGCAAACCTTTGTTTTGCGCGTGGGGATGAAACCGTTATGGCCTTGCCCGCGACGTTAAATGATGGGGCTTTGGCGGCGCGTTTATCGGACCCTCATTGCACCTTTGCCATCATCAAACTGGGGCGTCATTTAAAACGGGTGAAAGCCATTTTAAAACGATTGGGCCGTCTGGACGATGCAATTTTGGTTGAAAAAGCCACATGGAATGATGAACGCGTTGTGGCCGTAAAAGACTATGACGGCGACGCCGCGTATTTTGCGCAGATCTTGGTTCCCGCTATCCGCAACGAAGAGCCAGAAGCTTTACCCGAGAACGTGGCGATTGTGTGCTTAAACCCGGCGGCTCTGGACGCCGCAAAACGGTTGCGAAGCACTTTACCAAATTCGGTCCTGTGGGGATTTTCTAACCGCCTTGATAAAAATGATGTCGATAAGGTTTTTTCAAACGTTGCGGAAACGTTGCAGGATTTATTTTCAAAAGGCACATCGATTGCCGCCTTTGCCGCCAGCGGTATTGTGGTGCGCGCCTTGGCCCCTGTATTAGCCGATAAAATCAGCGAGCCGGCGGTTGTCTCGATTGCCCCGGACGGTTCATTCGCCGTGCCTTTGTTGGGTGGACATGGCGGTGCCAATCGTTTGGCAACGGCCATTTCAAGACTAACCAAAGGCTTTGCCGCGATCACCACCGCCGGAGATTCAGCCCTAGGCTTGGCGCTTGACGAACCGCCGCAAGGATGGACGGTGCAAAATCCAAGTGCCGCAAAGCCCATTGTCGCAAAAATGTTGTCGGGCGAAGCGCCGGGACTTTCTGTGGACAGCGGCACGGCCGATTGGCTCAGCGGGTTTTCAGATGGTGATGATGTTTTGGTCACGCATAAACAGTCCGGTCATGATGGCTTGATTTTGCATCCACCAACCTTAAGTCTTGGAGTTGGTTGCGAACGCGATTGCGATCCGGCCGAACTGAAAGACTTGGTTGCCAAGACATTGGACGCGGCAGGATTGTCGCCGGACTCGATCGCTTGTGTGACCTCTATCGATGTTAAATCAGACGAAGTCGCCGTGCTTGAATTGGCCGAAGGATTAGGTGTGCCGACACGTTTTTTCACGGCCGAACAATTGGACGCCGAATCTGGACGGCTTAAAAATCCGTCCGACATCGTCAAAGCCGAAGTCGGCTGTGCGGGGGTCAGCGAAGGCTCAGCCTTGGCCTCGGTTGGCAAAGACGGCACGTTGTTGGTGGAAAAACAAAAGTCCAAACGGGCAACCTGCGCGATTGGCCTCAGCCCCACAGACATTATTCCAGAGGCGGTCGGCAAAGGCCGTGGACGTCTTTATATTTTGGGCATTGGTCCCGGCACGGACAGCTGGCGCACCCCCGAGGTCACGCGTATTTTAAGTGCTGTCACGGATGTGGTCGGTTATGGGTTTTATTTAGATTTGGTGCCCGACCTGATCAAAGGCAAAAAACATCACACGTCAAACTTGGCACAAGAAGAAGAACGCGTTCGCCATGCCATGGACTTGGCAGCCGAAGGCAAAGACGTGGCATTAATCAGTTCCGGAGACGTTGGCATTTATGCCATGGCGGCGCTGGCCTTTGAATTGTTGCAACGCGAAGACCGCGCCGAATGGAACCGCCTGTATATTCAGGTCGAGCCGGGCATCAGTGCTTTTCAGGCTGCCGCGGCCCGCATCGGTGCTCCGGTTGGCCATGATTTCTGTTTGATTTCTTTGTCTGATTTGTTGACGCCGTGGGARGTCATCCAACGCCGCCTGAAAGCCGCCGCCGAAGGTGGRTTTGTGGTGTCGTTTTATAACCCGGTTTCGAAACGTCGCCGCACCCAACTGGCCGAGGCGCGCGATATATTGTTGCAACATCGCGACCCCAAAACCCCCGTTATTTTGGCCCGCCAATTGGGCCGCCCGGATGAAAATATCCGCGTCATCACGCTGGAAGAGCTCATGCCCGACATGGCGGATATGTTGACATTGGTCATGGTTGGCGGCGAAGATACATGCAAGATTGAACGTGGCCAAAACACTTGGGTTTACACGCCTCGGGGGTATGGCAAGAAAATGGATCAGAAAAATGAAAATGTTTAAACCTGCACTTATCGCTCTTGCCTTTTTGTGGACCTTGCCGGCACAGGCGCAAAACACTTCCGACATGATTTTCAGTGAAATTGAAAAGCGCGTGATCAAAGACTATTTTGGCGTTGATCCTAACCGTCAAACAACGAACCAAAACCGCATGCCCGATTGGGCCGAACGCGAACAGGTGCGTGATGATGACCGCGATGATGATGAAGATCGCGGTGATAAAAAGAACAAGAATAAAAAAAATAAAGATAAAAAGAACAAGAATAAATCCGAAGGGAAATCCAAGGGTAAATCTAAGGATATGCCCTACGGTCTGTCCAAACGTGAAAGCCTGCCACCCGGTTTACAAAAACAGTTCGATAAAAATGGTCGTTTGCCGCAGGGCTTGGCGAAGCGGAATTTACCGACAGAGCTGCAATCTAAATTGATCACCCGTCCGTCCGAACAAGAAGTCACCATCGTCGACAATGATGTGGTGCTGTTAGATAAAGTCAGCGGCGTTGTGTTGGATGTTATTTATGATGTGGTTGTGAATGGCAAAAAAATACCCAATATAAAAGATCAGCTGGCGGCTCCTCGTCCTCAGCCCCAAGCCCAGCCCCAAGCCCAACCACAGACCCAAAAATCTGAGCCCGGCGTTATCGATTCACTTTTTAAAACCATCTTTGGCGAAAGCAATTAAACCATGACCGTTCACTTTATTGGCGCGGGCCCCGGGGCCGCAGATTTGATCACCGTACGCGCCCTAAAATTCGTCCAGACTTGCCCGGTTATTTTATATGCCGGATCGTTGGTGCCTGTTGAAATTGTCGACCAAGCCAGCGACACGGCGCGGGTGATTGATACCGCCCCTTTGCATCTCGATGAAATCATCGCCGAGTTCGAAGCCGCCCATGCCAAGGGTTTGGACGTGGCGCGGGTGCATTCCGGCGACCCCAGTATTTACGGCGCCATCGCCGAACAAATGCGCCGCTTAGATCAGTTGGGCATTGATTACGATGTGACGCCGGGCGTGCCTGCTTTTGCGGCTGCGGCGGCTTTGTTAAAACGGGAATTAACGTTGCCCGACATCAGCCAATCCATCGTGCTGACCCGCACATCGGTCAAAGCATCGGCTATGCCCGCAGGCGAAACGTTGGAAAACTTTGCCCGCACAGGGGCCACCTTGGCGGTACATTTGTCGGTGAACAATTTGAAAAAGGTGGTACGTGATTTAAGCCCGCATTATGGCGAAGACTGCCCGGTTGCCGTGGTCTATCGCGCCAGCTGGCCGGACGAAGCTTATGTATTGGGAACCCTCGCCGATATTCGCGAAAAGGTCAAAGAAGCAGGCTTCACCCGCACGGCCTTGATCTTGGTTGGACGCGCGCTGGATTCAAATGACTTCACCGATTCCAAACTTTACGATGCGTCCCATTCCCATGTATTGCGGGATGCTAAAGCGTCTTAGAAATCCAATTAACCGCGTCTTCAAGCCTAAACACCCGGTCCCCATTTGGGGGCGGCGGGCGGCGGATGAGGATGATGCGCGCGCCGATTTTTGCGGCGGCATCTAATTTTGCGCGGGTCGCGTCCCCGCCACTGGCTTTGCTGACCAAGGTATCGATTTGGTGGTTTTGCATCAACGCGATTTCATCGGCCAAGGCGAACGGCGGTCGCGCGCTGACATAAGTGGCGTTTTCAAGTTTTAGATTTTCCTCAAAATTTTCAATCGCCCGCACCAGTAATTTTACGCTGGGCAAAGCTTCAAAATCTTTTAAATATTTTTGGCCGATGGTCAAAAACACAGAGCTAGACGTGCGCGCCACCAGACGCGCGGCTTCAACTGAATCCGGGACAAAAATCACTTTCGCGTCGGTGGGGAGCGTCCATTGCGGACGATCAAGGCGCAGAAAAGGGATGTTGGTTTTTTTGCACGCCTGCACCGCATGATCGGTGATTTGGTTGGCAAAGGGATGGGTGGCGTCAATCAGCCTGTCGATATTTTCCGCCAAAAGATAATCCACCAAACCCTCTTCGCCGCCAAAGCCACCAATACGGACTTCACCGATAATTTTTGCGGCGGAAGATGTTGCTCCGGCCAAGGACGTTATGATGTCATGATCAACGGCCAATTTTTCGGCTAACGCTCGACCTTCTCCGGTGCCGCCCAAAATTAAAATTTTCATGTGCTGGTGCCCACCAAATTGCCGCTGCGATCATAGACCCAGACGGTCACATGGGTGCCCCCGGCCAAGGTCGCCAACGCAACCTCGCGGGCTTGGCGGGCTATCAGGTGGGCGAGTTCGGGGGCGCTTTCTCCAGCCAGTTCTAAAACATGCATGGCTGAATTGGCGGAGCGTACCTGATTAACCACATCGCGGTCGCCGCCCAAACGGGCCAGCAGGCTTGCCAGATTTTCAAAATCAACTTGTGAGCGGGATGAATGTAAATCCATTGAACCTTGGGACAGTTTTGCCAATTTTGCAAAGCCGCCAGCGATGGTTAAATGGGCCACGGGTTTTTGGCGCAGGTATTTTAACAATCCCCCCGCAAAATCACCCATGTCGATCAGGGCTTCATCGACCAGTTTAAGGTCCGCATTGGCGGCCTGTTCCGATGTACGTCCGGTTGACGCCAGAACATGATTAAAGTTTTGCGCCCGCGCCACATCAATGCCACGTTGAATGGAATGAATCCAGCTGGAACAGGAATACGGCACCACCACCCCCGTGGTGCCCAAAACCGACAAGCCGCCTTTGATGCCCAAACGACCGTTCATGGTTTTCAGCGCCACATCTCGTCCCCCGGGAATCGAAATCGTCACCCGCACATCGGGGACAGACGCATCACTGCCGTTCAGTTCACAGGCCACATCCGTTAATGCCTGAATAATTTGCTGGCGCGGACCCGGATTAATCGCGGGTTCGCCCACCGCCAACGGCAGGCCTTTTAAGGTCACCGTACCGACACCTTCGCCCGCCGCAAAAATCACACCGGAGCCCCGGCGGCTTTTTTGCACATCGACGATAATTTCCAAACCATGGGTGACATCCGGGTCATCGCCCGCATCCTTTATAATGCCCGCACAGGCAAAGTCGTCGCCGACGATTTTGGTCTTTAATGTAAAGGTCGGGTGATCGCCTCTGGGTAAATTCAGACTGATGGTATCTCTAAATTCACCGGTCACCATCGCGCGCCAAGCGGCCGCAGCAGCCCCGGCGGCGCAGGCCCCGGTGGTCCAGCCTTTTTTTAATGGTCCGCTGTTTGGTTTTCTTGAATTCATGGCCGCACTTTAAGTCGTGGACGGCTTGAAGAAAAGGGCCTTGTTGGAATGCCTTTAGACACGTATGGTCTGCGCATATTTTTCGTAGCCCAATCATGAGGATGTCCGATGTCTCGCATTTTGTTTATTGCCCTTGCCGCCGTTGTTTTTGTTGGTGCCGTGATTGGCGGAAAATCTTTTTTTGCCGACAGCCCCAAAGCCTTTAGCCCGTCTGGCAAGGTCAACATTGGCGGGCCATTCAGCTTGGTCGATCACACCGGAAAAGCCGTTACAGAACAAGACTATGCGGGCAAATACATGCTGATTTATTTTGGCTACACCTTTTGCCCCGACGTTTGTCCCACATCACTGAGCATCATGGGCGATGCCTTAGACATGTTAACGCCTGCGCAGCTTGAAAAAGTGGTTCCGATTTTTGTCACCGTTGACCCAGAACGCGATACCCCTGAAATTATGGCCGGATACGTTCCGAATTTTCATCAAAAGTTGGTCGGTTTAACCGGGGCTTTAAAAGATATTAAAGCCGCTGCCAAAAGATATAAGGTCTTTTTTGCCAAGGCCAACGAAGACGACCCGGACGGTCTGTACACCATGGATCACGGATCAACGACCTATCTGATGGATCCAAACGCCACATACGCGGCCCACTTCAGTCATGGCACGCCGGCCAAATTCATGGCCGCAAAACTGGCTGAATTCCTTTAATCGAGCGTTTTGATGACCGCTGAGTTGCCCTCGCCTGGATTAATCATCGCCGCCCCGTCGTCGGGCAGCGGAAAAACGGTGGTGACGCTGGGTATTTTGGCCGCCCTGAAAGCACGTGGTATTTCGGTCAGTTCCTTAAAAGCCGGCCCCGATTATATTGACCCGGCGTTTCATGCACAAGCTACGGGACGGCCGTGTTTTAACCTAGACCCTTGGGCCATGCGCAGCGAAACCTTAAACGCGACCATAGCCGAGGCCAGCCTCAACAGCGATTTGTTGATTGCGGAAGGCGTCATGGGCTTGTTCGATGGCGCCACCTTGGATTTAGGATCAACCGCGGATATTTCTAAGCTCACCGGATGGCCGGTTGTTTTGGTGGTGGATTCCCGGTCCCAAGGGGCGTCGGCGGCGGCGCAGGTTTTGGGCTTTCACACATACAGAGACGACATTTCCATTGCCGGCGTGATTTTTAATCGGGTCGGCAGTCAAAAACACCAAAATGTTATTCGCGCGGCCATGCAGCGGGTTTTGCCCGATGTTCCGGTGTTGGGCATGATTCCGTGGAATCAAAACCTAGAACTCCCGTCGCGCCATTTAGGGCTGGTCCAAGCCAGCGAACAAGACGGCCTGAAAAGCATTATCAACGGTGCGGCGCAGTGTGTTGAGGCGCATGTTGATTTAGTCGCGTTGCAAAATTTAGCCACTCCGGTGCAAACATCCGGTCAAGTCAAACCCTTGCCCCCCTTGGGCCAGCACATTGCGGTGGCGCGCGACGAAGCCTTTGCCTTTGCTTATCCCGCCGTTTTACAGGGGTGGCGTAACCAAGGGGTTGAACTGAGTTTTTTCTCGCCTCTTGAAGATCAAAGCCCAAATGCGCAAGCCGACGCGGTTTTCCTGCCCGGAGGCTATCCCGAACTTCACGCCTATCGTTTGGCCAGCGCGACCAAGTTTTTAGACGGCCTTCGTCAAGCCGCCGATGCGGGCAAAACCATTTATGGCGAATGCGGGGGCTATATGGTTTTGGGCGAAAGCCTTGAAGACGGGCAGGGTGAACACCATGTTATGGTGGGCCTGTTGCCGTTAAAGACTTCGTTCGCCAAGCGGAAATTGCATTTGGGCTATCGTCAACTGACGCTTTTGACGGATACTCCGCTGGGGTCGGCAGGCCAAGTCTTTAGAGGCCACGAATTTCATTATGCCAGCATCACGCACAAGGGCATTCCGGCCAATCTTTTTAACGCCTCAGATGCCGAAGGCACCGATTTGGGGGCCATTGGATTGTCGAAAGAAAATATATTTGGGTCCTTTGCCCATTTGGTGGATCAAACATGACGTTTTGGACTGAAAAATCGCTACAAGACATGAACCAACAGGAATGGGAAAGCCTCTGTGATGGTTGTGCGCGGTGTTGTCTGGAAAAATTAGAAGATGTCGACAGCGGTGAAATCAGCTTTACCAATGTTGTCTGCAACCTGATGGACTTAGAAACATGCAGCTGCACCAAATATACTCAGCGCCACACTTATATGCCGGACTGCATTCCGCTGGACCCCAAAAATGTTGGCGAATTAAAATGGATGCCCAGCACCTGTGCGTATCGATTGTTGGCCGAAGGCAAAGATTTGCCCGAATGGCACCCMTTGGTRTCSGGCGATCCSCAAACGGTTTTTCTGGCGGGYATTTCSGTKCGKGGCCGGGTKATYCCYGAAAAWGAARTCGAYGATYTRGAAGACCACATCGTCGATTGGCCKGCTTAAGCGGGTTTGTGGCATAATACATTATGTTCGATTCGAAAAAAATYASCGAYCATACCTTAGATATTGATGGCGAAGCCGTACCGTTGCGCATTCGCCGCAATGCTCAAGCCAGACGCTTGATTTTGCGCATTGATGACGCCACCGGT